>DAHUXU010000031.1 GCA_027307005.1 Gemmatimonadota bacterium | reverse complement strand
AAATCAGATACTAAGAAAACGTTTCCGTATCGTGGAAATCAAGTGTCCTGTCCTGTGGTCTACGGTGCTGCGGCGCGTGATGAATCGGCGGCGCACGCCTTGGCGCAACGGCGGGCTCGCGCGCGCATGTGACTGATCGGTAAAGGATCGGCGCCCGCGCGCGGGCACCGCGGGTACCCGGACCGGGCCGCCGGAAATGGAAATGAGTTCCGCGCGGATGTCGAGCGCTGCACATCGCCGCGAGCGGCGCAAAGCGACCGGCGGACGCCGCTAACGCCCGCGGCGATTCATCGCTCGCGCCGCAGCGCGAGCATCGCTTCGAGCAACTGGGGATCGTCCCAAGGCACGTCGACGGGGTAGCGCCGCAGCCACTGGCTCGTCGGATCGCGCAGCCATTCCCCCGGGAACAGCACGAATATGCGCTCCTCGCCGGTGTTGAGTCCGCTGCGCGTCGGCATCGGTGCGTCGTGCATCGCCGCGTGCAACGCGGCGCCGAGATCGACGTTCATCGTCGCACCGTAGTGCGTGGCGGGACTCACGCGCCGGTTGATCTCGAGCAGATAGGGCTTCTGCGTCTCGCGCTCGATCATGTACTCGCTGGTGAACAGCCCGCTCATCCCGAATGCGTGGACCAGCCGCTCGGAAAAGACGCGCAGATCCGGCGCGTCGCGGAAGCGAACGACGGTGCCGGGCGCCATCGGCCCGCCGTGCGACTGCAGCCGGTCGCCGGCGTAGCCGGCGAGCATCCGGCCTTCCCATGCGGCGACGTTCTGGTAGCAGATGTGCCCGTCGATGTGCTTCTGCACGACCACGCGCCGCGAGGCGTCCGGCTCCAGGTCCGCGGGATTGGGCGCCGCCAGCGTCGCAACCCCCCGCGCGAGCTCCTCCGCATACGCCGCGATCGTGACGCCGTCGCCCGCCGTCGTATGGGGGCGCTTGATCACCACCGGGTAGCCGTGCTCGCCGGCGAAGCGCTCCGCCTCGTCGTGCGAAGTGACGACCGCATGCGCGGGGACGGGAACGCCGGCATGGGCGGCGGCCGACGACACCAGCGTCTTGTCGGTGCTCGCGCGATAGTGCGCCGGATCGCCGAGCGAGCGGCGAATAAGGCCGGCGAGCTCGACCTGCAGCGCCGGCTGCAACTCGCGCGGCGGCGCGGTGACGAGCATTGCGAGCAGCCGGAACGACATGTCGTCGCAGGGCATGACGAGCGCCGGCGACGCCGCCTTCACGGTGGCCGCGAAGGCATGGATCCACTGCATCGTGTTCGTCCGGTCGGGAAGATAGGCGACCTTCGTGACGAAGCGGCTCTTCTCCGCGAGCGAGTTGCGCGGCGTGAGCAGCGTCACCTCGACCCCGGCCTTGGCGAGCGCGCGCGGTGCGCGCGCGGTGCCGTACCAGCGCGTGGCGGTGGAGACGAGCAGAACGGGCACGGCGGTCATCGCAGCGGATTCCTTCTCGGTCGTCATTCGTGACGCAGCGCGACCAGCGCGTCGAGCACCTCGGGGTCGTCCCAGGGCAGGTCGGACGGCGCTTCGCGCAGCCAAGGGCTCTCGGGGTCGCGCAGCCATTCGCGCGGGAACGTCGCGATGATGCCGGCGTCGTCGGAGGGCATGTCGGCGGGCATCGTCTGCGGCACGCCGGCCAGGCGCTGGAAGAGCGCACCCGGAAGACTCACGCCGCAGTACTCGTCGAGGTGCATGAACGTCACGACCCGCCGGTTGATCTCGAGGAGCACGGGATCGCCGCCGCCGTCGGGCGCGATGTACTGCACGCTGAAGAATCCCGTCATCCCGAAGGCCCGGCACATGCGCTCGGTGAAATCGCGGATCGCGGGCAACCTGCGCAGGCGGACGACCGCGCTCGCGCCCTTGCCGGAGCGGAATGCCA
>DAHUXU010000023.1 GCA_027307005.1 Gemmatimonadota bacterium | reverse complement strand
GGCGTGCCGGTGATCGCCGATGGGCGGATGACCGGTGCGAAGCCGGGGCGGATCCTGTACGGCCCCGGGTATCGGGGTGCGGCGCCGGCAGCGGCGCGTTAGGCGTGTTGGTGCAACCGCGTGTCGAACGTTCCTTGCAGGTATGTCGAATCGTCGATAGATTGAGCTACCGTAGTACGAAATCTCTATCGATCGAGGTTCCGGTGGACACCGTCACGATCTCGCCCAAATTCCAGGTGGTCATTCCGCGGGAGATCCGGGAGCGGCTCGGTCTGGAGGCCGGCCAGCAGGTGCGCGCCCTTGCCTATGAAAACCGGATCGAGTTCATCCCGGTGCGGCCGCTCAAGCGCATGCGCGGCTTCCTGCGCGGGATCGATACCGCTGTGCGCCGCGACCGCGATCGCGTGTGATCGCGACGGCCAAGCGGACCACGCCCAACGTGGTCGACTCATCCGCCTGGCTCGCCTATTTCGCCGACGAGCCGGGCGCTGCCCACTTCGCGGGCGCCATCGAGGCCGTCGACCGCCTGATCGTGCCGGCCGTATGTCTGCTCGAGGTCTTCAAGGTCGTGCTGCGGCAGCGCGGCGAAAGCGACGCCCTCCAGGCGGTCGCCCTCATGCAGCAGGGCACAGTTGTCGACCTCGACGCAACGCTGGCCATCGCGGCGGCGTCGGCAGGCGTCGCGCATAAGCTGCCACTGGCCGACAGCATCGTGTACGCCACCGCACAGGCGGCTGGCGCGGTCGTCTGGACGCAGGACGACGACTTCGACGGGCTTCCGGGCGCCGAGTACTACCCGAGAGCGCGGGCGAAATAGCGGCTGCGCGCGCTCGGCAACGCTGGCGACGTCCGCCGCGCGGCCATACTTTTTGCGACCCCCGCGGACGCCGCGCCACCGTCTCTTTCCCCCAAATTCGATGACCACGCACCACCATGCTGCGAGTGTGTTCCGGCGCTCGATTCGTTGGGCATCCGTTCTGGCGCTCTCGATCGCGGCGCTCGCGTGGCGCCCAACGGCGCGTCCGTCCTACCTCTTCATGTGGGCCGGCGACTCGGCGCACAAAGCCAGCGACTTCCTCGCGGTGATCGATGCGACGCCGACGTCACCACGGTACGGCGCCGTGCTCACCGTGCTGTCGACGGGAACAGCGGGCACGCGGCCGCATCACACCGAACAGGAAATGCCCGCCGACGGTCATCTGCTGGCGAACGGGTTCGGCGCCGGCGAGACGTATCTGTTCGACCTCACCGATCCGCTCCACCCGCGACTCGCAACGTCGTTCGGCGACGTTGCCGGGTTCAGTCATCCGCACACCTATCTGCGGCTCGCCGACAACACCGTGCTCACGACGTTCCAATACGGCGCTGATTCATCGATGGCGCACGCGACGATGACGGACGGGATGGGGATGGGAGGCCACCACTCCACCGGCGGACTCGTCGAAATGGATGAGCGCGGCCGCGTGATCCGGAGTGCGCACGCACGCGATTCGTCGATCGCGGACGGACGCATCCATCCGTACAGCGTGCTCGCTCTGCCTAACGTGGACCGCGCGCTGTCGACGTCGACGGACATGGACCAGGACGATTCAGCGGATACGGGGCAGTGGATCCAGGTCTGGCGGCTCGACGACCTCGCGTTGCTGCGCACGATCGCGCTCCCGCCGGGTCCGCGCGGAAACGAGAACCAATTCACGGGCGAGCCGCACCTGTTGCCCGACGGACACAGCATCTACATCCACACCTTCAGTTGCGGATTGTACTTGCTGCGCGGTGTAGAAACGGCGTCGCCGTCGGTGACGTTCGTGCACGGATTCGACGGCACGGATTGCGGCGTTCCGCTCGTGGACGGCCACTATTGGCTGCAGCCCGTGCCCGCGTTGCACGGGCTCGTGTCGCTCGACATCAGCGATCCCGAACATCCGCGCCAGGTGTCGAGCGTGAGCGTGGGTGATGACGAGTTGCCGCATTGGATCGCGATCGATGCGACGGGCCGCCGCATCGTGATGAACTCGGGTGGCTACGCGAAGGGCAATCGGCTCTTCATTGTGAACTTCGATCCGGCCACCGGGTCGCTGTCGATCGACCAGCGCTTTCACGATCCAGGAAGCACGAGAGCGGGCATCGATCTCTCGAACCGGCGTTGGCCTAACGGCTTCGTGGGTACTGCGGCGCCGCACGGGACGGTGTTCTCTCGCTGACGGCGCCCGATCGGCTGTATCGTCTGTCGAGCCTCAAACCTGGAGCGCATCATGCTTTCACACCGCTTACCGTCTGTTTTGCTCGGCGCCGTTCTCGTAGTCGCCGGAGGACACACGCCGACATTCGCGCGGCATGTCGCCCCGACCGACGCGTGCACGCTGTTGACGAAGGAGCAGGTTAGCGCGGCGCTCGAGGTGACGAGCCTGGCCGGCCGTCATCCCGTCGCATCGATCACGACGTCGTGCATCTGGTCGGACGATGCGGATGCCTCGATCGGCAATCGACGAGTGACGCTCTCGATCCTGCGGCCACAGGGGTTCGACATGCCGCGATCGGGGGGCGCCATAAAAACCGCGCCCGCGTCCGGAGTCGGCGACGACGCGTATTACGTCCTGTACGGCAGCGCCAGTCCGCAGCTCATGGTTCGTAAGGGCAGCGTGCAGTTCGGCGTCCGCGTTCTGAACGGCCTCAAGTTCAAGCCGTTCACACTGGACCAGGAGAAAGCCAAGGAACTGACACTGGCGCAGGCCGCGATCAAGGCGCTCTGATGCAAAGGGACATCACACGCATCCACTAAGTTGCCCGCATGGCGATCGCGGGATCGATGCGGGCGGCGCGCAACGCCGGCACCCAGCATGCGACGACGCCGATGAGCGCCATGAGGGCCGCGACACCGAGGAACGTTGCGGGGTCGTGCGGCGCCACGCCGAACAGCAGGCCCCGCATCACTCCCGCGGCGGCAAACCCGCCGGCCACGCCTAACGCAAGCCCGGCGGCCAGCAGCACGCCACCTTCGCCGAGAATCATCCGCTGCACGCGCGCGCTGTCGGCGCCCAGGCTCATGCGGATGCCGATCTCGTTCGTGCGCGCGCTCACCGAAAATGCGAGCACGCCGGCGATGCCGACCGCCGCGATGATCACCGCCATCACGCCGAACGCGGTGATGAGCACGGCGTCGAGCCGCCGCGGCGACACGCTCTGATCCTTGATCTGCGCGATGGTCATCACGTGCTCGATCGGCGTCGCCGGTGCGATCCGCCGCGCGATGCTCGTCGCCTGCGCGGTGAGCGCGGACACGTTGCTGGCGGCGCGAATCACGACGGTGCCGCCCATCGCCAACTCTTGCGCGTACGGCATGAACATGGCACCGCGCGGCTGCGCATCGAGGCCG
>DAHUXU010000144.1 GCA_027307005.1 Gemmatimonadota bacterium | reverse complement strand
GTCCTCGGCGAGCGCGGCGGCGAGATCGGTGCGCGCACCCTGCCATGCGAGCGCGCCGCCGGCCGCGCGCGCGGCGTCCGCGAGCAGGTTCGCGCTCACGCCCGGGAGGGGTTGCTCGCGCGCGGGGTAGATGTCCGTGAGAAAGATCGCATCGGCGGTGGCTAACGCAGCGCCGAAGTCGGCGGCGAAGTCGCGCGTGCGGGTGAAGAGGTGCGGTTGAAACGCCGCCACGAGACGCCGGCCGGGAAAGGCATGGCGCGCCGCGGCGAGGGTGGCGCGGAGCTCGGTGGGATGGTGGGCGTAGTCGTCCACCACGGTCACCCCGCGCGCGTCGCCTAACCGTTGGAAGCGGCGTTCGACGCCGCCGAAGGCGGCGAGCCCGGGCGCCATGGCCGGCACGGTCGCGCCCACCGCGATCCCCGCGGCGAGCGCGGCGAGCGCATTCGACACGTTGTGGCGGCCCGGCACGCGCAGGACGACGTCGCCTAACGGACGGCCGCCCGCGACCACCGTGAACGCCGACCCATCGGCCGCGAGCCGCAGGTCCCGCACCGCGAGATTTGCGTTAGGCGAGGAAATGCCGTAGCGCACCACCGCGGCGGCGCCGGGGACCTCGAGCGCGTCAGCACCCGGGTCGTCGGCGCAGAGCACGATCGTCTCGGCCCCGCGCACGAACGCCGCGAACGCTTCGCGAATGTCCGCGAGGTCGGCGTAGATGTCGAGGGGGTCGGCCTCGAGGTTCGTCACCACCGCCACCGTCGGCGCCAGCGCGAGGAACGAGCGGTCGTATTCGTCGGCTTCCACCACGAACAGCCGATCCCCGCCGAAGCGAAGATTCCCGCCCCACGACGGCACGCGCCCGCCGATCACACCAGTGGGTTCGAGGCCCGCCGACGCCAAGGCTTCAGTGGTCATGACGCTCGTGGTCGTCTTGCCGTGCGTGCCGGCAATGGCAACGAGCTGCCCGCCATCCGTGGACACCGCCTGCGCGAGCGCCTCGGCGCGGCGAATGACCGGCACGCCGATCGCGCGCGCCGCTTCCACTTCCGGATGCGATGGCCGCACCGCCGACGTGACGACGAGCGCGCGAATGCCCTCGACGTGTGACGGGTCGTGGCCGGCCGCAACAGGGACGCCAAGTCGTGCGAGGTCGGGCGCGCCGGCGGGATTTGCGTCACAACCGGTGACTCGTGCGCCCCGCCGAACGAGCAGCTCGGCGAGAGCGCTCATACCGGCGCCGGCGGCGCCCATGAAATGGACCGGGCGGGGATCGGAAGGATCGATGAGGGACATCGACGAGCGGCAATCTAGGCCGCACCTGCCCTGCGCTCAAGTGCGACGATGCTTTAAATCAATGCCGGTAAGTCTCGGTCCCGGTGACAGTTTGGGTGTTGCCATCCTCGGCGCGCCAGCCGGCTCCGTCCATCGGACCCACCGGGGGCGGACAGGCCCCGGCGCGTGCAGCTGGCCGATGTGACCATATCGCCGATGGCAATTCTGCGTTGCGCGCGCAACGCCGCGCCGTGGCGGACGAACCATGCCCCTCGCCAGCCGATCAGCGGAGAGCGCAGCGGCCACCGCCAAGCGTTCGCAAATCGATATGGGACAGAGAGCTAGCGACCCGCCTCCGATGCTCGGACGGCCGGAGGTTTCACCGTGCGCGGGGCATGATTGATGACCCTGGCGCCGGCATGCGACCAGCTCCTGCCGATTCAGTCATCTTCCGGCGCCTCGAGACCGGCGCCGTCCTGTATGACAGTGCCGCGGAAGTCTACTACGGCCTCAACGATGTCGGGGCGACGATCTGGGAGCTGCTCGAACACGCGGCGCCCCAATCGGACCCGCTCGTCGATCGCCTCCGCGCGACGTATCCCGACGCTGACGCCGCGATGCTCCGCGCCGATTGTGATGCCCTCGTTGCATCGTTGGTCGGATACGGGCTGTTGGTCGAAGGGACGGCGGCGTGACGGCCATTCTCGGTATCGCCGGCCCGCTCGCTCGTTCGACCGAACCCCGGATCGCGCGGTCGATGCTCGGCGCGATGGCGCACCGCGGCGCCGACCGCGCCGCGTGGCGCGCCTGCGGCGGCGCAGTGTTAGGCACGTCGCGACACCACTGGGAGCTCGCCACCACCGGCGGTGACGGCGAGATGCCCGCGTTGGACGGTGATGTCGTGGTTGCCGCCGATGCGACGCTCTATTACACGGCGGACCTGCGGCGCGCACTCCGGGCCCGCGGTGTTCGGGCGACGGGCGCCACGCCCTGCGAGCTGATCCTGGCCGCGTATCGCGCCTGGGGCGCCGACTGCGCGGCGCATCTCGAGGGCGATTTTGCATTCGTCCTGTGGGATGCGACAGCGCAGACGCTCATCGCCGCCCGGGACTTCGGGGCCAAGCGGCCGCTCCACTTCGCGCAGTTAGG
This sequence comes from Gemmatimonadota bacterium, assembly GCA_027307005.1. Lineage (GTDB taxonomy): Bacteria > Gemmatimonadota > Gemmatimonadetes > Gemmatimonadales > Gemmatimonadaceae > JADGGM01. The sequence goes on along the minus strand of DAHUXU010000144.1, from coordinate 3,158 downwards.
CGGCTCGATTCTGCTCGCCTCGACCATCGACGCCGTGCGCGCCCACCATGCCTGCCCGTCCGTGCTCGACGCCGCTGTCGTCGCCGAGGAAGCCGGAGCGCTCTCGGGATCGAACACGGACACCGTGTGGCGCGGCGTGAAGCGGATTCCGCCCGGCCACCACCTGGTCTGGCGCGCGAGCGACCCGCGTCATACCCGGCTCGAACCGCATTGGCAGCCGCCGCAATTTCAGGATCGGGCGCGCGCATCCGATGGCGCCGACGAGTTGCTCGAGCTGCTGGGCGACGCGGTCGCCGAACGCATTGCCACCGGCGCGCCGACGGCGGTGGCGCTCAGCGGCGGCTGGGATTCGCCGGCCGTGTTTGCAGCAGGCTCCCGCATCCTCGAGCGGGCGCCGGGACGCGGCTCGCTCCAGCCCATTTCCGTGAGCTTTCCGCCGGGCGACCCCGGCCGGGAAGATGAGCTCATCGAGTCCATCGTTAGGCACTGGAAGACGGCGACGGTGTGGCTCGCCTCGGCCGACATCCCGGCGCTCCACGACATGGTCCGCCGCGCCGCCCTGCGCGAGGAGCCGTTCCCGCATCCATTCGAGCCGATGAACCGCGCCATTGCGCGCGCCGCCGTCGGCTGCGGCGCGACCGTGCTGTTGGACGGCAACGGCGGCGATCAGCTGTTCGAGACGTCGAGCGTCTATCTGGCCGACCTCGTACGACGCGGCCGCTGGTCGGAGCTCGGCCGCGAGTGGCGGGCCCGCGGCGGCGGCGCCCGCGCCCTGGTTCGCGATGCGATGCTGCCGGCGCTGCCTAACGTAGTGCTCCGCGGCCTCGACCGGATGGGCGACGGCCGCACCGCGCTCGGCGACCCGTTGTCACGGCGTCCGCCGGGCTGGATGCGCGCCGACTTCATGCGCGCGCACGGCCTCGACGCGCGCGAGCGCGAACGCGCACCGTCGCGCAGCGGCCGGAGTCTCGCCGCGACCGAATCCGCGTGGCAGCTCACGCGGCCCGTGCTCGGCCGCATGGCGTCGGCGCTGGCGTCGTTCACACTCGCCGAGGGCGCCGAGCATCGGTCGCCGCTCTACGACGGCCGGATCATCAGCTTCGCCGCGACCCGGCCCGTCGCAGAACGTCGCAGCGGCCGCGAGACCAAACGACTGTTGCGCCGCGCGATGACCGGACTTTTGCCTAACGAGATTCTGGCGCCGCGACCGGCGCGGACCGGCGTTCCGATCGAATACCTGGTCACGGCGATCCGGGAGGTACTCCCGCTCTGGCGGGAACGCGCCGGCCGCGAGTCGATGCTCGCCGACCTCGGGATCATCGACCCGGTTCAGTTAGGCGCGGCGTACGACCGGTGCCTCGGCGGCAGCGCCGCCTCCCACACCGTAGCGCTCTACCTGGCGCTCGAAACGGAGCTCTGGCTCCAGGCGCACGTCGGCGGCGTGCGCGGACGCGATGGCAGTATCGGTGCGGCCGCGAGGGCCGCGTCGCGAGCGGGTCACGAATGGCCCGACAACCTTGTCGCACGGGAGGATATGGATGTACGAGACTCCGAAGGTGGAGCGGTTCGGCACTCTGCGTGAATTGACGCAGGGCAAGTCCGATCCGGGTTTCGATCTGGCCGCCGGTCTGGGCCAGGACAACGTGGAGCCTGGGTGCACGGCGCACGCCGCACCCGGCTCGGCAGCCGCTTGCATCAGCGGCCGGTCGTGAGGCACGACGCCGGGAGACTCGGACCAGTGAGTCTTCCCGCCGTCGGCCGCGTGCCATGAGTCTGTTTTCGATTTACGGTGGCTGTCTTCAGTCGGACATCCCGTTTCCCGGCCTCAGTGCGGGAAGCGGGTGTCCGACATGGCGGCTCGTTCGCATGGACGGCGATGCGCCGAGCGCCAGGCTCTCTCTGTTAGGCGAAGACCGCGTCGACGCGGACGTGTCGGTACGACTGTCGCGGCACGCGCGTGGTCTTCGCCTCACCTACGACGACACCGGGTCGTTCGATCTGCGGGATGGCGGTGCGCGCATCGAGTGGTATCCGGGCGCGGCGGCACGTCTCGAGGCGGCGCGACTCGACGTGCTCGGTCGCGTTTTGCCGATGGCCCTGCACGAGGCGGGTACGCTGTGCCTGCATGGCAGCGCCGTCGAGATCGATGGAGCGGCGGTCGCCTTCGCCGCCCCCAAATTTCACGGGAAGTCGACGCTGGCGCGTGCAGTGGCCAATGCCGGCGGACGGGTGATGAGCGACGACGTCGTCGCCGTGGATCCCGGGCCGCCGCCGATCGTTAGGCCGGGGGTCTCGAGCGTGCGCCTCTGGCGCGACGCGGTCGAGCACGTGGGTGATGTCTCGTGCGCTCCGGCAGATGCCTATGGGAAATACATCGTGCCTGACACGGCGCACGAGCGCTCGCACGAGACGCCGGTTCGACTCGACGCGATCTACGTGTTGACGCCCGTCAAGGCCGGCGCCGACCACGCGGCATCACGACGCCTCCTCGATCCATTGAGCGCTACGATGGCGCTGCTTCCGCACAACCGCCTTGCGTCGCTGCTCGGTGGCACAGAGGCCGCCGCCGTCCTCGATCGCGTGACCCGGCTGCTGCGGCACACGCCGGTCTATGCGCTGAGCGTCGTGCGCGACTTCGATCGCCTCGAGGATGCGGCGTGCGCGATCCGCGACTGGCACGGCTCCGCAGCCACGCTGGCCCGGCACACGGCATGACGGCGCTCTCCGCTCCGCTCGCCGCGCGTCCTTCGCTCGCGCCGACGCCGATCGTCCGCCCAACGGCGGACGCGGTCGTACAGGTGCACGGGCTCACCAAACGCTTTGCGATCCGCCGCGGCTGGATCGAAACGCTGCTCCGCCGGCGCGCGGGCGCGTACGCGACGGCGCTCGACGAGGTGACGCTGGATGTGCGGCGGGGCGAGCTGTTCGGGCTGCTCGGGCCTAACGGAGCCGGCAAGACGACGCTGTTCAAGGTGCTCTCGACGCTCATCACGCCGGATGCCGGCGACGTCGTGATCGACGGCTGCCACGTCGTACGGGACGCGGCTCGCGTCCGCCGCTTGCTGGCGCCGGCGATCCCGGAGGAGCGGAGCCTGAGCTGGCGCCTAACCGCCCGGCAGAATCTCGATGTGTTCGCCTCGCTCCACGGGCTCACCGGC
>DAHUXU010000700.1 GCA_027307005.1 Gemmatimonadota bacterium | reverse complement strand
CCAACGCGGCGGACCAGCCGTGCCGCGGCGCGAGCGTATCGCCGTCGCTCCCGTAGCGGCCGAGCGTGAGAAAGAACGCTAACGATACGTTGGACGCCGCCAGGTTGTAGAACCCATTGCATGGCGGCTCGGCGAGCGTGTCGGCGGCGGCTGGTCCGATACGCGCATCGACGAACGCGCGGACGCTTTCCGTGTCCAACGCTGCCGGCGTGCGCGCGCCGGATGCGTCGAGCGCGTCGTGGTGACGCGCGAGCACCGGCAACAGCTGCGTGCCGAGTCGGACCTTGTCCATCGCGCTCAGCCCGCCGAACGCGAGCAAACTGCGCAGCGATCCGAATCGCAGCGGGAGTCGTTCGCCGTCGCGCACGACCATGTCGTGCGCCGCACCGCGCTCCAGCTCCGCGCCGAGCAGTCGAACCGTGCGAGTGAATCCGCTGGTGATGAGCTGCGCCCCGATGTCGATCGGTCTGTCGTCCAACACATCGCTGCGTGCGCGACCGCCGAGTGTCGTGCGTGCTTCGATGATCGTGACTCGCGCGCCGCGCGCGCGAAGCGACACCGCGGCTGCGACGCCGGCGAATCCGCCGCCGATGACGACGATACGCGCGTCGTTCATCGATGTTGGCCATCCGTGCGCGATGCACGGATTGTGCGACGAATTGCGTTCATGCTATTGCGTGCGTTTTTCATCGTTCCTATATTCGCGCAAGGGCCGCGGGCCGCACGTCGTGATCTCTTGGTCGAGGTTCGTGAGTGGCGCGAATAATACTCCGATTCCGCAGTCACAGATCAGAGAAGCCGGTCGCCAAACTCCTCGTGAGCGGCGCACCGACACAGTCCCCGTCTCACTCAGCGCTTCATTCCCGCCTCATCGTCAATCGTCGCCGCGCCGGCGTCCGTCGGCACGGCGTTGTTGCATCGGATACATGCGCACTGTCGATCGTTCGCGATGCGCATGCATCTCGTACACCAACGTGCATCGGTAACACCGCGGGCATCACGATCGTCGATGGACCGCGTGCCGTCCTAACGCGGCAAATCGGATGTGCGAACGCCGCTGCGCGAGCGATCGCGCGCCATCGGAGTCGATGATTGTTCGCGGTTCGTGCTGATGCGTCGTGCGATGTCGAATTCCATCGACCTCATCATCGAGGTCGGCTAGACGTGCGGCAGGCGCTCATGGCGCTTGCCCACATCGCCGCCGGTCCACCGGGGGATCGGTCGGCACCAACACTCCTTCAGTGGAGATGAACCCATGGCAACACGAAAAAAAGGCGCGAGAAAGAAGTCCGCTCGCAAGACTGGTCGGAAGAAGACCGCTCGGAAAGCCGCGAAGAAGCGGAAGTAGCCAGTTAGTCGTAGCAGTTGAGAACAACAAAAGAGGCCGGCGCGAACCGCCGGCCTTCTTTTCTTACCACCACAGCTGCATCGACTCGATCGAGGAGCCCGGTTCTCAGGCTGCCCGTGGCGTCTTGCCCACCGAATCCTGCTCGGGCGCTGGTCCCCACATGTACGCCCAGAACGCAGGGGTCGGCTCATCGCGCTTCCCGTTCGAGATCACGATGCCGACCGGCTCGACACTCATCTTATTATCGTCGTTGTGTCCGTCAGTCTTTGCCGCCATCGATCACCCCTCGTTGATTGACCCCGCACTGGTACGCGGAGCGATGAGGCGCAAAGCACCGCACGTGCCACATTCGGCGTGCCTGCTCAACACATTGCTAGGCAACGAGTTGCACAAAAAAAAGCTCCCCAACCCGGGAGCCCAGCGACGCGGAATGACACGCCTCGGCGATCGTTCGTCGTGTCGAAATGCTACGCGACCTCTTTACGGGCGAAGAACGTCTCGCCCGTGCTGCCCAAGCCGACGCTGCCGCGCTCAACCGTGATGTGCCAACCGCGGTAGCGGTCGCGAAGCTCGTCGATTGGAAGAGCTTCGCCTCCAACCGCACTCTCCACCACGTGAACGCCGCCGGCTGTGGTTGCTTGCTGGAGTAACTCGATGGCGCGCGCGCGTTCGACGCTCGACAGTCCACTCAACGCCGCCGCCGCTACGACCACTGCGTTGAGCGGTCGGTCCGGGGACCAGTTGGCGAGGTCCTCTCCAACGCAGCGAACACGACTAGTGAGGCCGACTTCGGCCGCGGCGTTCAACACGCGCTCGAGCACATCCTCGGTGGTGTCGACGGCGGTCACCGCGCATCCGTTCGCAGCTAAATAGATGGCGGTGCCCTCGGCGCTCACGCCGGCAACAAGCACGTGGCCCTCGGATGTCGACAGCGCCGCGCGCGCGAGCGCGGAATCAGCGCGGAATCCCCAGCGCTCGGGCCGACTGAACTCTTTGAGCGCCTTGAGTCTTCGCTTTCGCCAGGTCGCGAACGATGGGAGACGCAGCCGGCCCTGAATGATGCGGTCGACTTCCGCGCACAGCAGGATTTCGGTGAGCGCCAATTGGGCTTCGGACTGCAAGGCAGCCACCGCATCGTCGCCGATCTTGAGGATCGCGCTGCGGGGAATCGATTCTTTATAGTTCTCGATTTCCCGCTCGACGAACAGCTCGTACTCGTATCTGAGAGAGCGTGGTCGTTGACTCATTTTGGCACAGGCGCGGGGAGACGAGTGGGGTGCCACCTAAAGTAGAACTTTGTCCGTAGCGCGCAAGTCCCTATGCAGGTTCGATGTGGACGGTGACGCTTGATGCACCAAGTTCAGTGTGCAGTCTTGCCTCCACTGCGTCGGACACACGATGAGCCGCTTCCACGGACATGTTGCCGTCGACGCCGATGGTCACTTCGACGAGGAGCACACCCGAGGCCATGGCGCGCGACCGCACTGAACGCACATCCATGACTCCCGTAACCGCGCTCAGCAGTTGTCGGATGTCGCGCGCTTCGATGGCTCGTTCATCGACCAGGACCGGAACCGTCCGCCGCACGATTTCGAATCCGTTGCGCGCGATCACGAGCGCGACGGCGATCGCGAGGAACGGATCGACGATGCCCCACCCGTACCGCGTGAGCACGAGCGACACGACGGCGGCGCACGTCACGTAGACATCGCTGCGCGTATGTGCTGCATCGGCCGAGAGAAACGCGCTGTCGAGCAGCTCGCCGCGCCGTCGTTCGTACCAGACGACGAGCACGTTCACGAGCATCGTGCTGGCGACGAGCGCGAGCTGCGGAATGGTCGCTTCGTGCGGCGTGTTGCCGCCGAGCGCGTAGCGCACGCCTTGGCGCAGCAATTCGAAGCACGTAATCGACAGAAACCCGACGATCGCGAGCGCGCCTAACGTCTCGAACTTTTGGTGTCCGTAGGGATGTTCTTCGTCGGGAGCGCGCGACGCGACGCCGACGAGCACGATGCCCAGCACGTTGTTGAGCACATCGAGACCCGATTCGAGCGCCGCGCCCAGCACCGACAGTGCGCGCGTGTGCACGCCGACGGCGATCTTGATCGCCACGACGAGCACGTTCAGCGCGAGAATGATCAGCAGTGTGTTGCGGACGGCGGTCGCGCGCGCCGAGCGGGATCCGGCCGCTGCGGGTGGCGAAGGCTGAGTGGCGTGCGCAGGGCTGGGCACGCCGAAGGATACGGTGCGCCTGGAATCGTAGCCAGTGTCGTGCGCGCGTAGATTCCGAGGTCGCGTCATCACCGTGGACCGGGGTCGAGATGCCGGAGCTGCCTGAAGTCGAGCATGCCGCGCGCGTCCTTCGCGCGGCGATCACGGGT
>DAHUXU010000698.1 GCA_027307005.1 Gemmatimonadota bacterium | reverse complement strand
CTATCCAGCAGCGGACGGGCCCGGGCCAGCACGGCGTCGGCGCGGGCGGCGACCTGCTCCGCCGTCTCGCCGGGGTGATTGGCGTCGCCGGGGATGACGCCGTCGCGCCACAGATACCAGCCGGGACGCTGGGCCCGGATCTGCGCGGTGGTCCGGCCCTCGTACCCGCCGTAGTCCCATTCCCACAGGTCCGGGTCGGGGCGGGCGCCGGCCAGGCCGGCCAGTTCGGCGGTGCGCCGGGCGCGCTCCGCCGGGCTGCTGAACACCGCCCCGATATCCCGCTTGGCCAGGGCCGGGGCCAGCCGGGTGGCCATCTCCTCGCCGTAGGGGGTCAGCGGCACGTCGGTCCGCCCGGTGTGGCAGCCCCGCTTGCTCCACTCGGTCTCGCCGTGGCGGAGGAGGATCAGCTCGCCCATGGCTGCCATCCTTACCCTTGCGATGATGCTCCGCGACTTCGGTGCGGAGGATGCGTCTCGAGCGGTCGAGCAGGCAGTACATGCAGCGATCGCGGATGGCGTCGGGACGGCTGACGTCGGCGGAAGCATCGGCACGCGCGAGGTCGGCGACTGGATCGCCAGCCGCGTGCGCAAAGCCCGGAGCCGCTAGCCCGACTATCGGACGGCGCCCGAAGCAGTTCCCACTGTCTCCGCGACGGGCCATCTTTCAGCCACAGCATTCGCCATTGGAGAACCCGTGAAAACGCAGGGTCAAGCCCGTGATGTCGTATTCCTGTCCGCCGTCCGGACGCCGTTCGGCACCTTCGGCGGGACACTGAAAGACTTCAGCGCCATCGATCTCACCGTTCATGCCGCGACGGCGGCCATGGAGCGCGCGGGTGTCGAACCGGGCGCCATCCAGCATTCGATCTTCGGCAACGTGATGCAGACGACGTCCGACACGATCTACTTCGCGCGGCACGTCGCCTTACGCTCCGGTTGTCCCAACGAGACGCCGGGGCTCACGGTAAACCGCCTGTGCGGATCAGGATTTCAGGCGGTGGTCAACGGCGCCGAAGAAATTCTGTTAGGCGAGGCGGACGTCTGCCTCGTGGGCGGCGGCGAGTCGATGTCGCAAGCGCCGCATATCGCACGCGGCCTGCGTTGGGGCCTGCCGCTCGGCAAGATGCCGCCGCTCGAGGATTCACTATGGGAAGGACTCAAGGACCCGGTTGCCGGACTGGCCATGGCAGAGACGGCTGAGAAGCTCGCCGTGCAGTACAAGCTCGATCGCGGGTGCGTCGATGAATACGCATTGCGCTCGCAGCAGACGGCTCGCGCGGCGTGGGAGTCCGGCGTGTTCGATGAGGAAGTGATCGCCATTCCGGTGAAGAACCCAAAGACGCGCCAGATCGAACAGTTCCGGCGCGATGAGCACATGCGTCCCGACACCACGCTCGAGGGACTTGCCCGTCTCAAGCCGGTGTTCAAAGCGGATGGTGTAGTCACCGCCGGAAACGCTTCGGGTATCGGAGACGGCGCCGGCGCACTCGTGGTGAGCAGCGCGGAGTGGGCGGCCAAGAGCGGCAAGAAGCCACTTGCGCGGCTCGTTTCGTGGGGCGTCGCCGGAGTCGATCCTACTATTATGGGGATCGGTCCCGTTCCGTCATCGCGCATCGCGCTGCGTAAGGCAGGCATGTCGCTCGATGACATGGACTTGATCGAAGTCAACGAGGCGTTTGCGCCGCAGGTGTGCGCGGTAGAACGAGAGCTCCAGATTCCGCGAGAGAAGTTCAACGTGCACGGAGGAGCCATCGCGATGAGCCATCCGCTGGCCGCATCGGGCGCGCGGATCACCGCGCACCTCATTCACGCGTTGCGTGCGTCCGGGAAGCGGTTTGGACTGGGCTCCGCCTGCATCGGCGGCGGACAGGGAATCGCTGTGATCATCGAGGCCTTTGTCTGATGCGCGCTCCAATGGCGCGTCATGCCACTCTAGCACCGGATCCATTCCCGTGAGCCGAATCTCAGCGTCGTCCATCGCCCGTGCCGTAATGCTGTGGTCGTTGACGGCCGTCGCCGTTGCATGCGCTTCGTCCTCGAACGGTCCTCAGGGCACCGCTGAACCGCTTGCGGCGCGTCCCGATCTGACGTGGCGGATCAGCACCCGCTACCAAGTCGACCTCTGGCTGCACGGTTATGCGCTGCTGCAGAAAGACACGACGCTCATCCCGTACTTCAAACCGGGGTACCGCGATTCGATCATCGCGTTCAAGAAGCGCGGCAACATCACCACGGTGCTCGACACCGACAAGGATTCGCTCGAGACGCAGCTCAACTCCGACTCGAAGTTGGTCGGCGGACAGTTCCTTGGACTTTATTTCCGGAACTGGGAAAGCACGCAGAAGGCGATCGACTCGTACTTGAAGAGCTCGTCCAGCGAGGAATCGGCGCGCCGCATGAACGTGCGGCAGATGGTCGACCCTGATCAGCGGGCCGTGTACGGAATCATTCAAGCGTCCTACTCGACCCCGGCCGAGCGTCAATGGTTGCGCAAGTTCTCGGCGGCGATGCAGGACGAGAACACCAAGTATTACGCCAACTGGTGGAGGACGCAGCAATCGCAGCGGGCCGCCATCTTCGCGGCGGTCGATTCACTCTGGGCGCAAACGTACTTCGCCAAGTTCAGACCGTTCCTCACCAAGTCGGGACAGTCGCGCGGCGAGATCCTGTTGTCGCTGCCGCTCGACGGCGAAGGCCGCACGTTAGGCGAACCCGGTCGCGGCCCAACGATCACGATCACGTTCCCCGACAGCGTCAGCCGCGCCGTCGATGCGATGTACGTGCTCGCGCACGAAGCCGTCTCGCCGGTGTCGAACGCTGCCGTAAACGACAACACGACGCCCGCCGAAAAGAAAGAAGGCGTGGCCGACCGATACACCAGTCCGGCGGCGGTGCGCGGCGGACTGCAGCTCTTGCAGAAGATCGCGCCCGAGCTGGCGATCGGGTACGCGCGTTATTACCTCGACGCGGCGCACATCTCCTACACGCCCGGCGCCGAGGTCGCGGCCATCGAAAAAGCATTTCCGCTTCGGCAGACCATCGCCGAGCAGCTCACCAACCAACTCAACACGGATACGAGCGGCAGCTGAGTGATGCATGGTGGATGAGAGCGGGCTGCCCGCACGACGTCAGCCGCTCGATCGCGCGGCGATGGAGCGGGTCCTGGCGCGCGCAGCCGAATTGCAGGTGGCCGACGCCGATCCGACGGACACTGCGCTCAACGAAGATCAGCTGATCGAAGTCGCGCGCGAGGTCGGTCTCTCGCCCGAGCATCTCAAGCAGGCGCTCGCCGAAGAGCGAAGTCGCGCGCAAGTTCCAGACGAGAGCGGCTTGACAGCGCGACTGTTCGGTGCCGCTCACGTCCATGCATCGCGCACGATCAAAGGGACCGCCGCGACGACGCTGGACCGACTGGACATGTGGTTGCAACGCGAAGAGTCTATGCAGGTCAAGCGTCGTCTCCCAGATCGCATGCTCTGGGAGCCACGCCCTGGCCTGTTCAGCGAGATGCGACGGCTGCTCAACGTGAGCGGGCGCGGCTACTACTTGCGGCCGACGCGCGAAGTCGGGGCGACCGTCGTGCCCGTCGACGCCGATCGCGTCCTCGTGCGGCTCGAGGCCGACCTGACCAACGTTCGAACCGAGCGCGCGGCCTCGGGCGCCGTGCTCGCGGGCGGCGGCGTGTTGGGCACGGGCGCGCTCATCGCACTCGGATTTTTCGTGCCGGTCGCGATCATTCCCGCGGCGGCGGCCGCCGTGGGCGGATACTTCGTCGCCCGGAGCCACGCGCCGCTCGTTGCGCGCGCCCAACTGGCGCTGGAACAATTGCTCGACCGTTTGGAGCGCGGGGACAGTCCCCCGCGTCCGAACGTGATATCGGCGCTCGACGTATGGCGCTGACTGTGCGCATGCGCGCGTACCGCCCATCCTAACGGGCCCGGTTTCCACCTCAATCGATCGAACTCATGACAACCATCAAGACCGTCGGCGTGCTCGGCGCCGGACTCATGGGCTCCGGCATTGCGCAGGTGTGCGCCCACAGCGGATTCACGACCAAAGTTCGCGAAGTGTCCGATGCGCTGTGCCAGCGCGGCAAAGCGAGCATCGAAAAATCCTTTGCCCGCGCCATCGAGAAGAGCAAAGGCAAGGTCACCGAGGCCGATCGCGACGCCGCGATGTCGCGACTCTCCTTCACCACGAGCCTGCGCGACCTCGCGGACTGCGACATCGTGATCGAAGCCGTGGTCGAAGACATCGAAGTAAAGAACGCGATGTGGAAGGAACTGGACGGCCTCTGCCCGCCGCACACGATCTTCGCGTCCAACACCTCGAGCCTGACGATCGCGGCCATGGCCGCGGCGACGACGCGCCCGGGCCAGATGGTCGGTCTGCACTTCTTCAATCCCGTGCCGGTCATGAAGCTCGTCGAAGTGGTGCGCACCGTCACGACGAGCACGGCCACCTTCGACACGGCGTACGCCTTCGCCCGCCAGTTAGGCAAGGAACCGATCGCCGCGAAGGATAATTCGGGGTTCGTCGTCAACCTGCTGCTCGTGCCCTATCTCGTGGACGCGATCAACCAGCTCGAACACGGCGTCGCGACCGTCGAAGACATCGACAAGGGCATGATGCTCGGCACCGGCTATCCGATGGGACCGTTCACGCTGCTTGACTTCGTCGGGCTCGACACCACGTACAAGATCGCCGAGATCATGTTCGACGAGTATCGCGAGAAGCGGTACGCGCCGCCGCCGTTGCTCAAGCGCATGGTCCTGGCCGGGATGTACGGCCGGAAATCGGGCAAGGGGTTTTACGACTACACGGTCGATCCGCCGCGCGTGAACGACCTCGGCCTTTAGCCGCGGCTGCCGCGCAGTGCCGCACCTGGTCCGGGACCTCGTCTCGCGCGCTGCCTACAGTGAGGGTGCGGGCATCGCGCGCGCGGTGCCACAGGCGATCGCCACCCCGCGCACACCCGAGGAGGTCGTCGCGCTCGTCCGTTGGGCAGCCGGAACGCATGCGGCGCTGATTCCGCGCGGGTCCGGCAGCGGAATGGCGGGCGGCGCAGTCGGCGACGAGATCATCGTCGATCTGAGCCGTCAGCGAGAGATCCACGCCGTCAACCACGGAGCGTGCACGATTGCCGTCGGAGCCGGCGCGATCCGCGACGCCGTCGACGCGTCAGCCCAACGCGCCGGGCTTCGCCTTCCGGTCGATCCATCGAGCGGCGCCTTTTGTACGGTCGGCGGGATGGTGGCGACTAACGCAGCCGGCCCGCACACCCTCCGATACGGACCGATGCGGCGGTGGGTGCGGGCGCTGGACTGCGTGTTCGCCGACGGCCGGCGCGCTTCCATCCGCCGCGGCGCGCCACCCCCGCGAGACCTCCCTGCCGTGCAGCGTTTTCTCGACGACGTGCAGCCGGCGATCGCGACACTCACGCGCGAGATCAACGCCGCTCATGCGGGTGTGATCAAGGATTCGTCGGGCTACGCGCTCCGACCGTTCCTCGAGACCGGCGATCTCATCGACCTGCTCGTTGGCAGCGAGGGCACACTCGCCATGTTCGTCGGCATCGAGCTGGCCCTCACGCCGGCGCCCGGCGCCACGTCGAGCCTGCTCGCGACGTTCACGACGCTCGAGGGAGCCGTCACCGCCGCCGTGCGCGCCAGAAACTTCGGCGCATCGGCCTGCGAGCTGCTCGACAAGACATTCCTCGATGTCGTCGCCGAGGGCGGCTCCATTCGCTTCGAGCAGGAAGTCGACGCCGTGCTGCTCGCCGAAGTCGAAGGTGAGACGGCCGCATCCGCGGAGACGAACGCACATTTGCTCCAACACGCTTTCGCCCAGTCCGGCGCATCGAGTGTGCGATTGGCGCTCGATCGCGACACCGAACACGAGCTCTGGTCGCTCCGCCACGCAGCGAGCCCGATTCTCAACCGTCTCGATCCCTCGCTCAAGTCGATGCAGTTCATCGAGGACGGTGCCGTCCCGCCCGAGCGACTTCCCGAGTACGTGCGGGGCGTCCGTCGAGCGCTGGAGCAAGTTGGAATTCGCGGCGTCATCTTCGGTCACGCGGGCGATGCGCACGTGCACGTAAATCCCCTGGTCGATGTGCGCCAACCGGACTGGCGCGACCGCATCGAGCATCTGCTCGACGCGATCGTCACACTCACGGCGTCACTCGGCGGCACTCTCGCCGGCGAACACGGCGATGGCCGTCTCCGCACGCCGCTGCTCTCGCGCGTGTGGCCCGCGTCGCTGCTCGGCGTTTTCGCCCAACTCAAGAATGCATTCGACCCGGATGGCATCTTGAATCCAGGCGTGAAAGTGCCGCTGGCCGGCCAACGCCCGCTCGGCGACATCAAGTACGATCCATCGCTTGCACCGCTCCCGGCGCTCGCTCGCGCCGCACTGGACAAGGTCGAGCGCGACAGAGCGTACGCGTCCTCGCGTCTCGACCTCGTCGAGAGCGGACGCACGCAACGCTGACGGCGCATCCACGGAGCGACCGCACGATGGTTTCGGCGATTCACCTTGCCGACTAAGTTTCCCTGCGCTCGCGCCGTCCCGGCCGCATCTCTC
>DAHUXU010000693.1 GCA_027307005.1 Gemmatimonadota bacterium | reverse complement strand
TGGCGCGACCGCTACCTGCTCGCCCACGCCCAAGACCTCGAACCGCCCGGCGCCGGCCAGGTGTACGTCCACGAGCTGGCCGGCATGCGCGTCGAGCGGCCGTCCGGCGAACCGTTAGGCACCGTGGCCGGCGTGCTCGAGCTGCCCCAGGGCCTGGCACTCGAGATCACCGACGGCGCCCGGACCGCGCTGCTGCCGTTCCACGCCGAGTTCGTTCGCCACGTCGACCGCGCCGCGCGCCGCATCGTCGCCGTCCCGCCCAACGGATTGTTCGACTGATGCTCCGCGTCAACATCGTCACCATCTTTCCGGAGTTCTTCGCCGCACCGTTAGGCCTGAGCATCCCGGCCCGCGCCGCCGCCGCCGGCGCCGCCGCCTATCGCCTCATCGACCTCCGCGACTTCACCCACGATCGCCACCGCACCGTCGACGACTACCCGTTCGGCGGCGGACCCGGCATGGTCATGAAACCGGAGCCGTTCTTCGAAGCCGTCGAATCGCTCGACGCCACCGGACCCGTCATCCTCGTCTCCGCCCGCGGCCGCCCGTTCACGCACGCCGACGCCGTACGCTACGCCGCCGGTGACGCCCTCACGATCCTCTGCGGCCACTACAAGGACGTCGACCAACGCGTCGCCGACCACCTCGCCACCGAAGAAATCTCCATCGGCGACTACGTCCTGAGCGGCGGTGAGCCCGCCGCGCTCGTCATCGTCGACGCAACCGTCCGACTCCTCGAAGGCGCGATGTCGGACATGGACAGCGCACGCACCGACTCCCACTGGACCGGTGGCTTGAGCGCGCCAAGCTACACGCGACCCGCCGTCTATCGCGGCTTCGCCGTGCCCGACGTCCTCATGTCCGGCGACCATAAGCGCATTGACGCGTGGCGACGCGACGCCAGCGAGCGCTTGACGCGAGAGCGACTCGCCGGCAGCGAGACCGCCGGAACGCCTCATGCGGATGATCCGCGGCAGCCGTGAGACTCGCTCGCGACCTTTCGACGCACCACCACGCGGCCACCATGAAATCGATCAACCCTGCCACCGGACAAACGCTCGACGAGTTCGACGAGCTCACCGACGCCGAGCTCGATGCGTGTCTCGAGCGCGCCGCACGGGCCTTCGAGCATCACCGCTCGACGAGCTTCGCCGAACGCGCGCGCCGCATGACGCGCGCGGCCGAGATCCTCGAGAGCGAAAAGAACGACCTCGGCGCCCTCATGACACTCGAGATGGGCAAACCGCTCCGCAGCGCGGCCGAGGAAGCCGCCAAGTGCGCGTGGGTCTGTCGCCATTATGCCGAGCACGCCCAGGCGCTGCTCGCCGACGAAGACGTGCAAACCGAGGCGTCGCGCAGCTACATCGCCTGCCAACCGTTAGGCGCCGTGCTCGCGGTGATGCCGTGGAATTTTCCGTTCTGGCAGGTGTTCCGCTTTGCCGCACCGGCGCTCATGGCCGGCAACGTCGCGGTGCTCAAGCATGCCTCCAACGTGCCGCGCTGCGCCCTCGCCATCGCCGACGTGCTGCGCCGTGCCGGCTTCGACTGCGACGAGTTCCAAACGCTGCTCATCGCTTCCTCCCGCGTTGGCGATGTCATCCGTGATCCGCGCATCGCCGCCGTCACGCTCACCGGCAGTGAGCAGGCGGGCAGCGAAGTCGCGAGCGTCGCCGGAAAGATGATCAAGAAGACGGTGCTCGAATTGGGCGGCAGCGATCCGTTCATCGTGATGCCGTCGGCCGATCTCGACAAAGCCGCGAAGGTCGCCGTCAAAGCGCGCATGGTGAACAACGGCGAATCGTGCATCGCGGCCAAGCGCTTCATCGTGCATCGGGACATCGCCACCGAGTTCGAGCGCCGCTTCGTCGCCGGGATGCAAGCGCTCGTGATCGGCGACCCGATGGATCCCAGGACCGACGTCGGTCCGCTCGCCACGCCGAAAATCCGCGACGATGTCGCGATGCAGGTGGACCGGAGCATCGCCGCCGGCGCGCGCCTCGTGATGGGCGGCAAACGCATTGACGGGCCCGGCAACTACTACGCGCCCACCGTGCTGGCCGACATTCCGCGCGAAGCGCCCGCGTATCGCGAAGAAGTCTTCGGTCCCGTCGCGTCGCTCTTTCGTGTCGAGAGCGCGCGCGATGCGATCACCCTCGCCAACGACACCACCTTCGGACTCGGCGCATCCGTCTGGACACGCGACGCCGCCGAGCGCGATGCATTCGTTCGCGACGTGCAAAGTGGAGCAGTGTTCGTGAATGCTCAGGTCGGTTCGGACCCGCGTCTGCCGTTCGGTGGCGTAAAACGTTCCGGCTACGGGCGCGAGTTGTCGCGCGACGGCATTCGAGAATTCGTGAATGTGAAGACGATTTTAATCGCAGAGTGAACAAAATCCCCTGCGATCCGGCGCTGCTTGACTGACCACACAGTCAAGCAGCGTTTCGTTTTGTGCGTGATCTAACGCACGCTCATACGCGCTCGTAGTTTGTGTGCCGACGTCGCTTCTTTGGACGTTGCCGCTGGATGACCTCGAACGTCTTCGGTTCGCACCGCACGCTCGCTCTCATTCATCACAACTCGCACGGTTGCTAACGCCTCACCGGCGTAGTAACGAGGGCAAAGCCGCCGAAAGGCGGTGACGCAAAGCTACGAGGCTACAGCGAGCTGACGCTCCGCCATGCCAGTCGAGCCGTCGCGCGGACAACCCGATACGGGAGTCCCACGATGAAACGGCTCCTCGCCGGCGCCCTGGTCGCCATGTCGCTTGCTGCATGCAGCGACGCCACGGGCCCGGAAGCATCCCCCGCATCGCCCGTCTCCAAAGCGCCTTCGACCCAGCCGGACGTCCGCGCCGATCACTACATCGTCGTGTACCGCGACAACGTCAGTCACATACCGACGACTGCGAGCCGCATGATCACCAGCGGTCGCGTGAGCGTCGAGCACACATACACCGCGGCGCTCAACGGTTTCGCGGCCAAGCTCGATTCGGGCCAGGTCGCTGCACTGCGCGCCGATCCCGATGTCGCCATCGTCGAGCCGGACATTATCGTGCACGCGTTTGGCACGGAAACCAGTCCTGATTGGGGACTCGATCGCATCGACCAGCGCTCGCTCCCGTTGAGCAACTCGTATTCGTACGGCAGCACGGGTGCGGGCGTGAACGCGTACATCCTCGACACCGGCATTCGTTACTCACATACGGACCTGGGCGGGCGCGCGCATTTCGCGTACGATGCCTTCGGCGGCAATGGCGCGGATTGCATGGGACACGGCACGCACGTCTCGGGCACGGTCGGCGGCATCAAGTACGGTGTCGCCAAAGCCGTCACGCTCTGGTCGGTTCGCGTGCTGCAGTGCGATGGGAGCGCGCCGCTCTCCAACATCATTGCCGGCATCGATTGGGTGACGGCGCACCACAGGAGCCCGGCCGTCGCCAACATGAGCCTCGGCGCCACCAAAGCACCGGCGCTCGACTCGGCCGTGGCCAAGTCGATCCGCTCCGGCGTTACGTACGTCGTCGCTGCCGGGAACTACACGGAGAATGCCTGCAGCATCTATCCGGCGAACCTGCCCTCGGCCATCGACGTCGCGGCATCCGACAACACGGATCATCGTTGGGCCTACTCGGACTACGGCTCGTGCGTGTCGGTGTTTGCGCCCGGTGTCAACATCACCTCCGATTACTATTCGAGCGACATCGCGACGGCGACGTGGTCGGGAACGTCGATGGCGTCGCCGCACGTGGCGGGCATCGCGGCGCTGTACCTTGGCGCGCACCCCTCGGCGACGCCGGCGCAAGTGAAGCAGGCGATCCTTGCCAACGCGACGTCGGGCCACATCCTCAACCTGAGCGGCTCGCCTAACTTGCTCGCCTACAGCGCGTTCGTCGGCGGCACGTCCTCGACCACTGCCGCGCCGGCGACGAGCACCTCGTTCACCGCGGCATGCTAGGCGACGTGCGGCACCACCGACAGCTGCACCTTCGACGCGAGCGCGTCGAGCCTGCCTAACGGAGCGTCGTCGTACAACTGGTGGTTCGGCGACGGCAAGTCCGCCGGGTCGACGAGCCCGACGATCACGCACCCCTACGCGCAGGCGGGCACCTATTCGGTGAAGCTCTTGATCGACGACAAAAGCGGCAACAAGACGAGCGTCACCAAGAGCATCACCGTCGGCGCCACCGCCCAGTCGTCGACGACGACGTCGTCGTATGTGAAGCCCGTGATCGACGTCTCGTGCAGCTCGCTGTATTGCGCCTTCAACGGCATCGATTCGAGTGTGCCGGACGGAGTGTCGTCATACAGCTGGGCGTTCTGCGACGGCAGCACCGGCTCGGGTCTCAA
>DAHUXU010000688.1 GCA_027307005.1 Gemmatimonadota bacterium | reverse complement strand
GCCACGTGAGCGCGTTGCGTCCGTTGACTTGCGC
The DNA here is from genome assembly GCA_027307005.1 of Gemmatimonadota bacterium. GTDB lineage: Bacteria > Gemmatimonadota > Gemmatimonadetes > Gemmatimonadales > Gemmatimonadaceae > JADGGM01. The sequence continues at coordinate 4,462 of DAHUXU010000688.1, read as the reverse complement.
CCAACCCGTGACGCCAGGGCGAACATCGTGACGGCGTCGCTGCTCGGGAGAGTATAACGGCAAATACTCCATGAGTAAGGGCCGCGGCCCAACGAGACTCATTTCTCCGCGCAGGACATTGATGAGCTCGGGCAGCTCATCGAGGCTCGTGGCGCGCAGGAGGGCGCCGAGTCGCGTGAGGCGTCGCGCATCCGGGAGGAGCGCGCCCTGGGCGTCGCGCGCGTCGCGCATCGTGCGAAACTTGTAGAGCGTGAACGGCCGTCCGTGCTTCCCGGGGCGCTGCTGCCGGAAGATCACGGGACTGCCCAAGTTCGCGCGCACCGCAATGGCGACGATCGCAAAGACGGGCGAGAGGATGACGAGCGCCGGCACTGCGAGCGCGATGTCCAGCACGGGTTTCCACCAGAGTCGCGGCGCCGGCACGTCCGCCTGCCTAACGATCGCGGCCATCGGTTTCGTCGTACGGCGCGGCTGCTCTCACCGCCCAACGCGACACCTCGACGATTTCATCGAGTGGAATGGGGGCGGGACCGCCATCGCGCAGCGCTTTGATCCACGTGCGGAGCTCGGCCGCGTGTCCCTTGTCCTGGGCGCCGCCGACGCGCCACGGCACGGCCGCTCCCCAGTCGCGGAGGCGACGCCAGTTTTCGATGGATACCGTGCGTCCGTCGAAAAAGCATTCGACCCGCTCCTTGGGGTAGGAGCGGGAGCCGGATGCTATATAATGAATGGCGGAAACCGAACCTTCCCCGAAGCCGAGTGTGAAAGTCGCGATGTCGCCGACAGATCGGCCGTCGCGGGTGCGCGCCATCGCCGCGGTGAGCGACACGATCGGCGAGCCCGTGAGTGCCCGGGCGAGATCGATGAAGTGGCACGCTTCGCCGACGATGCGGCCGCCGCCCTGCTCTGCGTCCTGGGTCCAGTGGTCGGGCGGAATCGCGCCCGCGTTGACGGTAATCACGGTGGCGAGCGGGCCGCCGCGGCCGGCGAGCTTCGACTCGAGCTCGCGCGTGAGCGGCGCGAACCGGCGGTTGAAGCCGACCATGAGCATCCGTCCGGATTCGCGCGCGGCCTCGGCCACCCGCTCGACCTCTTCTTCCGTTAGGCCGATCGGTTTCTCGACGAAGACGTGCTTACCGGAGCGCAGCGCGCGGACGGCAAGGTCGGCGAGCGAGTCGTGTCGGGTGAGCACGAACACGGCGTCGATGTCGCGCGCATCGAAGATCGCATCGACATCGGTGGTCGCGCGCTCGAATCCGAACTTGCCGGCGGCGATGGCGGCGGAGGTGCCGTTGCCCGATGCGACCGTGTGCAGGCGAACGCCATCGCCGCGGAGCACGGGACGCAGCGTACGCGTGGCGAAGTTGCCGGCGCCGATGACGGCGACCGACGTGGCGCCCAACGACGCCGCCGGCGCCGCGCGGACGATGGTGCGCGCGGCCGCGGCGTCGAGTTGGTGCTCGGGATACGTGAGCACGACGCCCAGGCTCGGTTCGCCGCCGGCGACGACGTCGTACGCGTTCTCGACACGTTCGAACGGGAAGCGGTGCGAGATGAGCGGCGTTGGGTCGAGGCGCCCATCGGCCATGAGGGCCAACACCGCCTCGAAGTTTCGCTGCTCGGTCCAACGGACGTGGCCTAACGGATAGTCGGCGCCCTGTTCCTCGTACGCCGGATCGTATCGGCCCGGGCCGTAGCTGCACGACACCGCGAACGACAGTTCCTTCTTGTAGAAGTCGTCGCGGCGCAGCGCGAGGCCGGTGACGCCGACGAGCACGAGGCGGCCGCGGTGCCGCGCGAAGCGGGCGGCTTCGTGGACGGGCTCATCGGATTCGGAGGCGAGCGTCAGGAGCACGGCATCGGCGCCCGCGTCGTTGGTGTGCGCGAGCACGCGGGGGACGGTGTCACCCTGGGCGCCATCGATGGCGACGGCGCCCAACCGCTCGGCGAGCGCGAGGCGGCCGGCGTCGCGATCGATGCCTAACACTCGACAGCCGTTGGCGCGCAGTAATTGTACCGTCAGGAGCCCGATGAGGCCGAGTCCGTAGACGACGACCGTTTCGCCTAACGTTGGGGCCGCGAGGCGGATGCCCTGCAGGCCGATGGCGGCCACCGGCGTGAACGCGGCACTTTCGAACGACACACCATCCGGAATGCGCGCGGCGAGCGTGCGCGCGATGCGCACGTACTCGGCGTGCGGTCCGTTGGTCACGACGCGATCGCCCACGGCGAATCCCGACGCGGCACCGGCATCCACCACGACGCCGGCGTTGCAGTAGCCGAGTGGGATCGGTTGGTCGAGCTTGGCGCGGACGGCGGAGAGGGTGGTGGAGAGACCATCCGTGCGCACTTTGTCCAACACCTGCTTCACCTTGTCGGGCTGACGGCGCGCTTTCTCGAGCAGGCCCGCGCGTCCGAATTCGACCAACATGCGCTCGGTGCCGGCGGAGATGACGCTGGCGCGCGACTCGACGACTACGGTGCGGGCCGACGCGCCGGGCAGCGGCGCGTCGAGCAGGGTAAGTGCGCCGGTCGACAACGAGTGCGTTAATGATCTCACGAGGACGACACGTGGAACTTCATCCACATGTGGTGGCCGTAGAAGTGTGGGACTCCCGTTTTCGCATCCGGCATCCAGCAGAGGAGCATGTAATCGCCGGGGGTCAGGTCGGCGTCGAAATACGAGTGGAGTCCCTGGTCTTCGCCGACGATCCCGCCCAACGGGTACGCGCGCGCGCTGCCGACGGCCGGCTTGTCGACCCATGCCATCACATCGGTCGTGTCGGCGCCGGGGGACAGGCGGAACAACTCCACGTCGTGGGTGACGGAGCCTTCGTTGTTGACGCGGAACACGTGCCGGCCCGCGTGCATGTCGTTAGGAATGGAGATCGAGTAGTCGTGGAGCGCAATGCCGATGCTGGTGGGCGGCTCGACGGCCGTTTGTCCCGTTGGGCGCTCGACGACAATGGGTGCGAACATTCCCTCGAGTGCGTGCAGCTTGTGATCGGCGCTCACGACCCAGCACACGAGCACGGCGTTGCCGGGCTTGAGGATGACGGTGGACGTGCCGCTCTCGCCGGGCGCGATGCCATTCACCCCGCCGACTTCTGCTCCGACAAAGCTTTGCTTTCTCAATGCCTGTATGAAATCGGCCGCCGTTTTGTCACCGAGCCAGACGACGCCCATCATGTGCATCTCTTTGCCGTGATTCACCAGGTGGAACGTGACTGGTCCGGCGGGGACGATGGCCTTGGCACCGCCGGGAACCGTGAAGGCGAAATCGGTCGCCACGATCGTCAGCACCGGTGGTGCGGGCGGTTTGGCTGCGCCCGTGAGGGCGAGTAACGCTGCCACTACGACCTGCGCGCGGGCGAACATTGTTTCTCCTTGGGGAACGCTGGTGGACAGTCAGTCCACGGTGGGCAACGCGGAGTCCATCACGCCGAAGGCGAGTCCTCGTTTAGGCGCCGCCAGGTGCGGCGTGCCGATGTCACAGGTGATGTGGAGGCCGAGTACGGCGGGGCGTTTGACTTCGATCCAGGTGGCGGGAAGTCTTACGCCGTAGGCCGGAGACTACCAGCCCATCACCTCCGATTCCCGCGCGGCGTGGGTGGCCGACTCGCCGTCGATGTGGATGATTGCGGAATCGGCCGACGGATGCAACAGCCAGCGGACGGTGACGGTGGATGCCGCCGAGGTCAGGACGAGGTCGTCGACGCGGACGAAGTCGCGTTCGACGCGCACGGTGCGCCGAATGCGATCGGGGATCTCGGCGGACAGGACCATGGTGGCGCCGTCCTGGGCGGCGCGCAGGAGTTTTGCGTTAGGCCAGCGGAGCCACAGGAAGCGCGGGCCACGGACGCCGGGTTCCTGGTCATCGACCAGGGGGCCGTTGTGGACCTGGGGTCCGGCGAGGGCATTGCGCCAGGGGAGCGGCCCCAAGTAGGCGAAGGTGCCCGCGTCGACCACCGTATCGCGGCCGGCCAGGCGGACGTCGACGTGGAGCGCGTCCAGGTGTCCGGGGCGCGAGGTGTAGGATCCGGCGCGGAGGAACACCGCGGTGTTTCCGGCGCGGGCCGTTGCCCAACCGGAGGCACCCGAGCGGACGCCGTCGCCCAACGGCTCGCCCGGTTTCGGGTTAGGCAATCCGATCCACGCCAGGGCCTCGGCGTCGGGCGCCACGTAGGACGGGAGCGGGACGTCGAACGACGCGCAGGCCGCGGTGACGACGGGTCGGTAGTCGCGATACGCGCGGAGCGTGATCGGGTGGACGAAGGCGCCGTCGTTGTGGCCGTGGTTAGGCACCGATCCGGTGTCGGGGTCGATGACCGCGAGCAGGAGCTCGGTTGCCGCGCGCAGGCGTTCGGTGGCATCGAGCGAGAAGTCGATGCTCGAGGCGAGGAGGAGGCGGCGCGCGACGATGCACATGTCGAGCGCCAGGCGCAGGTAGTTGAACGAGTGC
>DAHUXU010000141.1 GCA_027307005.1 Gemmatimonadota bacterium | reverse complement strand
TTCATCGCCGTCCGCCGCGCGCCCTGCTCGCCGGCCGCCGTCTCCACCAACGCCCGGTAGATGGTGTTCCGCACGTAGAGCGGGAGCAGCTGCGTGAGGATCGCCTGCGCGCTCGGGAAGAGCAGGTAGTCGCGCGCGGGTCCTGTGTGCTCCGGCGGCGTCACGGGCAGGATGCGATTCGTGGTCGGCGGCGTCGAGAGCGGCGAATTGTACTTCGCGTACACCACGTACACGGCATCCAGGCGCCCGCTCACGAAGTCCCGCATCATGCCATCGACGAGCTCCGCGGCGTGCTCGGCGCGCGGCCGGTCGCCGATGTCCACCCGCGACGACGCGATCGGCGTCCCGATGTAGCGGAAGAAACCGACGCCTTAGCGGCCGAAGAGGTGCAACTCCGTGTCGGCCGATGCCTCGCCTAACTTGGCCAGCAGCTGCCGCGCTTCACGGATCAGGTTCGCGTTGAACGCGCCGGCGAGACCGCGGTTCGACGTGATGAGCAGCACCGCCGCGCGCTTGACCGCGGCCGGCTGCCGGAGCAGCGGGAACTGCTCGGCCAACGCCGGCGAATACAGATCGGCGATCACGTCCGCCAGCGCGCGTGCGTACGGCCGCGCCGCGACCACGCGATCCTGCGCGCGCTTCAGTTTGGAGGTCGACACCATCTCCATCGTGCGCGTGATCTTCCGCGTGCCCTCGACGGACTTGATGCGCGACTTGAGCTCTCGACCCTTGGCCATTGCCTAACGGAGAACGGGAAGACGAATGGATGATCGGATCATTTGGCTCCGCGCCGCGTGCCCCAGTCCTGCTTGTAGGCCTCGATGCCCCGGCGCAGCGCCGCTTCCGTCTCCTTCGACAGCACCTTCTCCTTCCGAATCGCCTGCCCCACCTGCGCGAACTGCTCGGCCATGAATTTGTGGAATCCAGCCTCCCACTCGCGAATGTCGCCGACCGCGACATCGTCGAGGAACCCGTTGCTCACCGCGTAGATGATCATCACTTGCTGCTCGACCGGCATCGGCGCGTATTGCGGCTGCTTGAGCACTTCCACCGTCCGCACGCCGCGGTCCAGCTGCGCCTTGGTCGCCTTGTCGAGATCCGACGCGAACGCCGCGAACGCTTCGAGCTCGCGATACTGCGCGAGGTCAAGACGCAACCGTCCGGCAACCGACCGCATCGCTTTGATCTGCGCGGATCCGCCGACGCGCGACACCGAGATGCCGGCGTTCACGGCGGGGCGCGTGCCCGCGTTGAACAGGTCAGCCTCGAGGAAGATCTGCCCGTCGGTGATCGAGATGACGTTCGTCGGAATGTAGGCCGAGACGTCGCCGGCTTGCGTTTCGATGATCGGCAGTGCGGTGAGCGAGCCGCCCGGCTTCAAGATGGTCTTGTCGTCGACGACCGATGGATCCTCGCTGATCTTCGCCGCGCGCTCCAGCAACCGGGAGTGCAGATAGAACACGTCGCCGGGATACGCTTCGCGTCCGGGCGGGCGACGCAACACGAGCGAGATCGCGCGATACGCAGCGGCCTGCTTCGACAAGTCGTCGTACACGCAGAGCGTCGCTTTGCCTTCGTGGTACATGAAGTACTCGGCCATCGCGCACCCGGTGTACGGCGCGATGTACTGCATCGGCGCCGGATCGGACGCCGCGGCGACGACGAGGATCGTGTAGTCCATGGCCCCGAATTGGCGCAGCTTCTCGACGGTGGAGGCGACCGTCGACTTTTTCTGCCCGATCGCGACGTACACGCAGATCACGCCCGCGCCCTTCTGATTGATGATCGTGTCGATCGCGATCGCGGTCTTGCCGATGGCGCGATCGCCGATGATCAACTCGCGCTGGCCGCGTCCGATCGGAATCATCGAGTCGATGGCCTTGATCCCCGTCTGGAGCGGCTCTTTCACCGGCTGCCTGACGATGATGCCCGGGGCGTCGGACTCGACCTTGCGCGTCCGCGTGGCGGCGACGGGCCCTTTGCCGTCGATCGGGTTGCCTAACCCATCGACGACGCGGCCCACCAGCTCCGGCCCAACGGGCACCTCGAGCACGCGCGTCGTGCGACGGACTTCGTCGCCTTCCTTGAGCTGGAGGTAGTCGCCGAGGATGACGGCGCCGATGTTGTCTTCCTCGAGGTTGAGCGCGAGGGCCACGACATTGTCGCCGGTTTCGCTGGACGTCACTTCGAGCATCTCGCCGGCCATGGCCTTCGTGAGGCCGTAGATGCGAGCGATGCCGTCTCGCACCTCGAGCACGGTTCCTACCTCTTCGACATCGAGCTCGTGGAGGTCGGCTGCTTCGATCTCGCGCAGAAGGATGTCTTTGATCTCTGCGGGGCGGAGCGAGGTGTCGGATGCCATGGGTGGTTGGGCTAGGAGGTCCGTGTGAGGTATGGGCCGGCCCGCCGAATCAGTCCACTCGGCAGCTTGTGAAATTTATCACAAGGCGCCGGACGAGACAAGACCACGCGATGCCGTCCGCACAAAACCTTCAATCAGATCATTTGGCCGCAACCGGGCGAGCGATGTTGCCGGTCGACCCACCAGACGCTCCGCGACCGCAGAAAGTTGCGACACCGATGCGTACCCCAACAGACGAACGACATCCCGCAAATCGTATCCCGGATTCTTGGCCAGCTCCGCTGCGGCAAGCAGCCGCACCAGATCGATCACCCGCTTGAGTGTCGCCTGCGGCGTCCCGGCGTGCCCGAAACTCCGGCTCAAGTGCTCCCGGGTCACGGCCAGCGCCTTCGCCAACTCCTGCGTGCGGACCACTCGTCCGGCTCGACCGGCGATGAACCGCCAGGCGCTTCGCTGCATCCGGGTCTCCAAGCCGAGTTCCCGAGGCGGCTCGGCGAGAGCAGTGGCGAACCTCGTCGAGAAACCGTGGACCGCTACTGCGTGTCGCAGCATCCCGTCGTCGACGCCATCTGCCAGGATATCGGCGACGCCGCAGTTCGCGCATGCGGCGATCGCCGGCGCGTCGACCGCACGGAACGGCGTGACGGCGACGAACGCTACGCTCGGGAACTCGCGCGCGAGCGACGTGGCAGCGAGCACGTCTTCCGGTCCGCCCAGGTCGACGACGACGAGGTCGACGAGCGTCGCGTGCAGTCTTCGATCGAGCGTACCCAGCGACCGTGTAATCGCCACTCGACCGTCTCGACGGGAAATGCTCGTGCGCACCAATTCGCGCGTTCGCGCGCGCGGCGCGTGTGCCACAACGAGCCGCGAGCCGGCCTCAGCGACGTGTGCGCGCCGCGGCGTCACGGCGCGACTCCGGCGCCGTGCTCCGGCGGGACGAGCTCGGCTGCCCTGGTGAGCACGCCGCGCGCATTCTCGTAGGACACGCGCTCCAACGCATCCTCGAGCGTCAGCCACTCGCACGCCGTGATGCCTTCCTCGCGTTGCGGCGACGTGGTCGCGGAGGCGCTTTCCATGAGGAAGAAGTGACAGCTCTTGTGAACGAGACGGCCTCGAAACCGGAAGTACCAATCTATGGTATCGATCGGCGCGCGCAGGGTCAGCGTGTGGAGACCTGTTTCCTCCTCGACCTCGCGCAACGCCGCCGACTCCAGGGCTTCGTTGTGTTCGACGTGGCCCTTGGGGAATCCCCAGTTGTGGTAGGCATCGCGGATGAGCAGGAACAGCGGTGCGCCATCCACCAGGCGATACACGACGCCGCCGGCCGACGTCTCCCGCTTTGCCCTCGACCGCACCATCAGAAGATTTTGACGCTCAGGTACTGGCGCGGGTGCGCGCGGATCTCGGCCACGAGCTCGCGCATCTGCGAGAGCAGCGCGTCGCCGTTCTGGTACAGCGTCGGGTCGTTGACCATCATGCCCAACGATCCCTGGCCGCGGTCGATCTTGCCTAACACCGAGTCGGCGTGCGTGAGCACCGACGAAAGCTGCTGCTGGGTCGCGATGAGCGTGTGCGACGCGCCGCGCAGGTCGTGCGACGTCGCCTTGATGTCTTCCGACGCCTCGCCGACGTTGGCCATGATCTGGCGGATCTGGCCTTTGGACGTCGAGGAATCGACCCGGTCGGCGGTGTGCTGCACCGCCAGCGCGGTGGCATTGATGGTGCCCATCGTCTTGTGGACGTCGTTTCCTAACTGAGTTAGACTCGCCGACTGCGACCGCACGGTGCGCTCGAGCTCGGCCGACAGGTCGGCGAAGTTGCGGATCGATTGTCGCAGCTCGTTCGCCGCCCGGTCGTCGAACGCCACCTGAAACCGGTCCGCCACCCGCGACATGTCGCCGGCGATGCGTCCCGCCACGGCCGTCAGCTGCGCGATGTCCGGCAGCCGCGCGCCGGGGATGGCGCTGCCCCGCCCCACGGCCGCCGATTGCGCGAGCTGCTGCTGCACGTCCGCGTCGTCGGGCGCCGCCGCGCGCTCCATGATCGTGGCCTGCCATTCGCCGAACATGCTCGACTCGCTCAGCACGACCACCGGATTGCTCGGCAGTTTGATATCGGGGTCGAGCGACATCTTCACCAACACCCATCCGGTGGGCTCGAGCTCGATCGATTGGATGCGGCCCGCCTGGACACCGCGGATGACCACCGAATTGCCGACCTTCGCGTTGCCGACGTCGGTGAAGCGCGCCACGACATCGCGCTGCTTGGACCCGATGCTGGTCTGGCTCAGCCAGAGCGTGAAGAGCACGATGGCAACGATCGATCCGATCACCACCAGCCCGACCGTGAAGTCATTTCCGCGTTTCATGCGCGTCCTCCGCGTGCGGGAGTGACCGCGGCCGCCGATGCCGTCGCGGCCGCCGATGCCGTCTCGCCGCCTTCGAGTGTCGCGCGCCCCTCGATGAACTGGCGCACGATGGGATCTTTCGATTGTTGAATCTCGTCGACCGTCCCGACCTGCCGGACCCGTCCCTCGTACAGCATCGCGATGCGGCTGCCCACGCGATATGCGCTCCGCATGTCGTGCGTGATGACGACGCTCGTCACGCCTAACTTCTCCCGCATGCGGATCATGAGCTCGTCGATCACCGCGCTGGTGACCGGATCGAGCCCCGTCGTGGGTTCATCGTAAAGGATGTACTTGGGCCTGAGGGCCACGGCGCGCGCGATGCCCACGCGCTTGCGCATGCCGCCCGAGAGCTCGGCCGGATAGCGCTGCTGCACGTCGGGGAGGTCGACCAGCTCGAGCGCCTCGGACACCCGCTGCTGGATGTCGCTCTCCGACATCTCGGGGCGTTTGCGCAGGCCCATGGCCACGTTGTCGCCGATGGTCATGGAGTCGAAGAGCGCCGCGAATTGGAACACGTAGCCGATGTGGGCGCGGAGCTCGTACAGCTCTTTGCGCGGCAGCGTCGGCACGTCTTTGTCATCGACCTCGATGGTGCCGCGGTCGGGTTCGAGCAGTCCCACCACGTGTTTGATCGCGACCGATTTGCCGGACCCCGAATACCCGATGATCACGACCGCTTCGCCCTCGTGGACGTCGAGCGTGAATCCTTCGAGGACTTTCTTGTCGCCGAATCCCTTGTAGACGTCGACCCACTTGATCATCAGGACCGTCCATGGAGCCACGTCATGGCCCAGAAAGCGTCGAGCACGAGAATCATCACTGCGGAGTATACGACGGCGCCCGTGGCCGCATTGCCCACTCCTTCGGCGCCACCCCGCGCGCGCAGTCCTTTGTAGCAGCCGATGAGCGTGACCGCCAACCCGAAGCTCGCGGATTTCACGAGTCCGTATTCGATGTCGAACGCGCCGAAGAACAGGCGCGCGCCCTTGAGAAATTCCTCACTGGACAAGTGCAGGAAGCCGAGCGATGCGAGCCAGCCGGCGCCTAACCCAACGATCATTGCCAGGCCGACGATGAGCGGGAACATGATCGTCCCCGCGATCACCCGCGGCACGACGAGATATGCGTCCGGATCGTACGCCAGCGTTTCCAACGCATCCACCTGCTCCGTCACGCGCCTCGTGCCCAGCTCGGCGGCGATGTTCGCGCCCACGCGTCCCGCGAGGGCGAGTCCCGTGAGCACCGGCGCGAGCTCGAGCGTGATCGTCTTTTCGACCAGCGTTCCGACGAAGTAGAGTGGAACCGCGCCCGTGAAGGAGTAGCTGGCTAGCAGCGCCAGCACGATGCCGGTGAAGATCGCGATGAGCAGCCCGATGGGAAGCGAATCGACGCCCAGTCGCCGCATCTGCAGCGTGGCGTTGGGAAACCACGTACGCCCGGCGGCGAGTGCCCGGGCGGCTTCCTCGAGGAAGCGACCCGCGCGCCCGGCTTCCTCGATTCTGAAGCGGACCCATCGTCCGGTCGCCTCGATCACGCCCATAATCTGCGGCAAGGCGATGGCTGCGGCAACGCGTGCGCGCGCCGAAAGGCGGCAATTGCCGCCGCGGGTGTTGAGATTTTCGCGTCCGTCGTCGAAGCTTCAGGAGCGCGGCATTCCGGCCTCGCGCCATCTCCCCGTATTGAGTCGACATGGTTCGATCCCTCCTCGTCGCGACGCTCGCCTGTACGGCGGCGGTGCACGTGTCCGCGCAGGCAATCAAAAAAAGGACCACGCCTGCGCCCGCGACGCCGGCGAGCCAGGCGCCTGCCGCCGATACCGCGACGCCGCCATCGGGCGACACGATCGTCGTCACCGGCTTCGTGTTGGACAGTCTGCGGGGGCTGCCGTTGGCCGGGGCGACGGTCCTCATCACCAACACGACCTTTGCAGCGACCACTGATCCATCGGGACGGTTTCGCATCGTTGCCCACGGTCTGCACGACGGGATGTACCAGGTGGGCTTCTTTCATCCCACGCTCGATTCGCTCGGCATCTCGCCGCCGACGCAGCCGGTGCTCATCTCGCAGGGGAAGGCATCGTTCGTGCAATTGTACGTGCCGTCGGCGGGGACCGTGGTGGCATCGGTGTGTCCCGACTCGACCCGCACCGAAGGGCGCGGGCTGGTGATGGGCATCGTGCGCGACGCGTCGACGGAAAAACCGGCGACGGGTGTGCGCGTGGTGCTCATGTGGACGGGCGTGAGCGTTGCGGGCAATTCGGTGCTCAAGGTACCTCAGGCGACGAGTGTGCTGACGGACGACATGGGCACGTTCCGCGCCTGCGGCGTGCCGACGCAGACGCTGGTGCGACTGCAGGCGCGCTCGTCGGCCGGTGCGAGCGGGTGGATCGAGGTGACGGTGCCGCCCACCGGGCTGGCGCTGCGCGACTTGCTGTTAGGCGAGCGGCCGGCGGTGGTGGCGCAGGCGCCGGCGGCCGGCGCGCCGGGCGCGCCGGACACCGCGGCGGCGCGCAAACCCGCGCCGCTCGGCAGCGCGACGCTCACCGGC
>DAHUXU010000672.1 GCA_027307005.1 Gemmatimonadota bacterium | reverse complement strand
CAAGAACAAGCGGTGCGATCCGCGCTCCGGCTCGCCGGGCGCGGGACGCCGCTGACGATACTTGCCGTCCGCATCGAGATCCCAGGCCTGGCGGTTGTCGGCGAGCAGCGTCGCGAGCAGCGTCCGCAGAGACGTGTGAAGCGCAGGATCTTCGATGGGCACGATGGCTTCCACACGACCGTCGAAATTGCGGGGCATCCAGTCGGCCGAGCCGATGTAGAACTCCTCGGCGCCGCCGTTCAGGAAGTGCCACACGCGCGAATGCTCGAGAAACCGGCCGACGATGCTGATCACGCGGATGCGCTCGCTGACGTCGGGGAGTCCGGGCCGCAAGCAACAGATGCCGCGCACGATCAAGTCGATGTCCACGCCGGCGCGCGACGCACGATACAACGCCGCGATGACCTCCGCGTCGGTGATCGCGTTCATCTTTGCCACGATGCGCGCCGGACGCCCGGCACGTGCATGCTCGGACTCGCGCGCGATCAATTCGAGGAACCGCTCGCGTAGTCCGTACGGCGCGACGATCAGCGACCTGAACGTCTTTTGACGCGAGAATCCCGTGAGCACGTTGAACAGGTCCGTCATGTCCGCGCCGATGCGCGGATCGGTGGTGAAGAACCCGAGGTCGGTGTACACGCGCGCCGTGCGGGAGTTGTAGTTGCCGGTGCCGACGTGCACGTAACGGCGAATGCCGTCCGCTTCGCGCCTAACCACCAACGCGATTTTCGCGTGCGTCTTGAGTCCTACGAGGCCGTACGCCACGTGGACGCCCGCGTTCTCGAGCTGTCGCGCCCACTCGATGTTGTTCGCTTCGTCGAACCGCGCTTTGAGCTCCACCAGCACCGCGACCTGCTTGCCGCGCTCGGCGGCGTCGATCAAGGCGCGCACGATTGGCGTGTCGCCCGACATGCGGTACAAGGTCATCTTGATCGCCAGCACTTCCGGATCTTCAGCCGCGCGCTCGAGAAAGTGCTCCACGGTAGTGGCGAAGCTCTCGAACGGATGGTGCACGAGCACGCTGTGCTGGCGGAACGCGTCGAATACGGCGCCGTTCGATTCGCGGAACGGCCGCGGCGTCACGGGGACTAACGGGGGATCGCGAAGGTCGGGGATGTCGAGCGTGGCCAGATCCATGAGCTGGCCCAGCTCGAGCAGCCGCCCCACCTCGTATACGTCGCGCTCGGTGAGCGACGCACTCGGGGGAAGGCGATCCTCGCGCAGCTCCTCGAGCAGCAGTGAGCGCACTTCCTCGGGCGTGCCTTCTTCCACCTCGAGCCGGATCACTTCGCCGAAGCGACGCCGAAACACCTGCTCTTCGATGGACGCGAGCAGGTCTTCCGCCTCCTCGTACGGCGCGAGCTCGATGTCCGAATTGCGCGTGATCCGGAAGACGTTCCAGTTCCGCACCTCCATGCCCGGAAAAAGCTTGTCCAGGTGCGCGCCTATCACGCGCTCGAGCGGCACAAACCAGTTGGGCTTTCGCGTCGGCACCCAACGCGGGAGACTGCGCGGCACTTTCACCCGCGCGAAATGCTCGACGCCGGTCTGCGGGTCGCGCACCTGCACGGCCAGCGACAACGACAGATTCGATATGTATGGAAAGGGATGCCCGGGACCGACGGCGAGCGGAGTGAGCACCGGAAAGATCGTGGCGTCGAATCGCACATCGAGCGACGCACGCTCGTCACGATCGAGGTCTTTCATGCTCAGCAGCCCCACCCCTCGCTGCGCCAGCGCCGGCAGCAGCTCGTCGTGCAAACAACGCCGGCTCATCATCAGCTGCTCATCGACGCGCGCGCGAATCGCGTCGAGCTGCTCCTGCGGCGACATGCCATCGGCGCCGGTTGCGGTCACGTTCGCCGCCACCTGCCGGCGCAGGCCGGCGACGCGCACCATGTAGAACTCATCGAGATTGGTGCTGAAAATCGATAGGAACTTGAGCCGCTCGAGCAGCGGATTGCGCTCGTCGAATGCCTCGTGGAGCACGCGCTGATTGAAATCCAGCCAACTGAGCTCACGATTGATGAACAGCGAAGGCGATAAGACGAGTTCAGGCATGGTCCACGAGGGTGGTGACGGCGAGGTGGGAGGGTCTCACTATGTTGGCCGCCACCTCGAGAAAGATCACGGTTTGGTCACGGGATTACAACAAAGCTCAGGGCTGGTGCTTGACACTTTACTATGTAGTAATATAATAGGGCCATGCCCCAGGTTATCCGCATCGAGATTCGCGCCCGACCGAGCAAAGTCTGGCGTTATGTCGCATCACAGGAGGCGCCGCGCCGCTGGATCAGTCCCAAGCTTGAAATCGACCTCAAGCTCGGCGGCAAATACCGTTTCCTGGACGGCTTCGCAGGAATCGGCGACGGCGATTGGTCCGCAATGGTCGCGGATCATGAGCGGGGCGCCGACCAGCACAGGATTCTGGACAAGCTCGCCGGGCTGGTTAATGCGAGCGAGAACTGACCGTCAGAGAGAGGACGCGACCGACGCCCTGTTTCGGATGCTGGCCGATCCCACCCGCCGGCGCATCCTCGATCTCCTCGCCGAACGGGGACCGCTCAACGTGACCGGACTGTCGGCGGAGTTTCCCAATCTGGTCCCGTCCGGCATTTCCAAGCATCTGATGGGGCTTCGCTCCGCTGGCTTAGTGCAGGCCAGCCGTGACGGGCGTCAGCAGATCTATTCGCTGGAGGCCGCAGCGATGAATGCGGCACTCGCGCCCTGGCTCCGGAAATACGATCGCTTCTGGCATCACGCTCTCGAGCAGGTGCGCCATCTGGCCGAAGACGAAGCGGAAGAGGGGCGAACCACCGGGACAGCATGCACACTAGCCCGCGGTGGTAGTGATCAACCGACTCAACAGTAGCCAGAACATGGCGGACATCGCTGCCGCCGCGGGGATCGTGAGAACCCATCCCCAAACGATTCGGCCCGCGACGCCCCAGCGCACTGCCGACAGGCGCTGCGTGGCGCCGACACCGACGATCGATCCGGTGATCGTGTGCGTGGTGCTCACCGGGATTCCGAACTTCGTTGCCAGCAAGATGCTGAGCGCGCCGCCGGTTTCTGCGCAAAAGCCGCCCACGGGTCTGAGTCGCGTGATCCGGGAGCCCATGGTGTGCACGATGCGCCATCCGCCTAACGCAGTGCCGAGGGCGATAGCGGTGTAGGCGGCGATCTCGACCCAGTGCGGAATGACATCGCCCCGGGTGAGGTACAAGTGTCCGAGCAGTCCCGGTTGGTGCGCGAAGTAACCCTGTGTCGAAACGAGCAGCCCGACGATAACGCCCATCGTCTTTTGCGCGTCATTCGCTCCATGTGAGAGCGAGAAGAAGCCGGAGCTGGCGAGTTGTGCGACTCGAAAAATGCGATCGACCCGTCCGGGCGGTGTGCGTCTGAAAATCCAGTACACCGCCACCATCAGTACGAAGCCGAGGATCATGCCGATGATGGGCGACAGGACGATGAATACCAGCGTCTTGGTCCATCCGGCGGGGATGATGGCCGAGAAACCCGCTTTCGCGACTGCCGCTCCGCCGTAGCCGCCGATCAGCGCGTGGGATGAGCTGGATGGCAGTCCGAAATGCCAGGTGACGATGTTCCACGCGATGGCGCCGAGCAGTGCGCCGAGGATGACGTTCGGATCGACGATGGACACGTGGATCATGCCCTGGCCCATCGTCCGCGCGACTGCCGTTCCGACGGTGAATGCGGCGAGGAAATTGAAGCACGCGGCCCAGAGCACGGCGGGCAGCGGCTTGAGCACGCGTGTACCGACGACGGTGGCGATGGAATTCGCCGAGTCGTGGAAGCCGGTGCTGAAGTCGAACAGGAACGCGATCACGATGATCGCGACGACGTACGTGACCACCGATCAGGCGTGTTTGAGAGCGATGCTCTCGAGGACGTTGGCAACGTCCTCGCACTGATCGAGCGCGCGCTCGAGCGTGTCGTACAGTTCCTTCCACTTGATCACTTCGAGCGGGTCGGGGGTCCCGCGGAACAACTCGCCTACGGCCTCGTGGTAGAGCGCGTCGCCTTCTTCCTCGCGCATCTTGATTTCGCGGCCTTTTTCGGCGATGAAGCGGACGTCTTTCATGTGGGCCACGGCGGCTTCGATCGCGTCGGTCGCCTGAACGAGCACCGCACAGATCTTCTTTGCTGCTTCGTGTACGTCTGTCACGTGGAACATCGCCGCTCGCCGCGCCGTCCCATCGACCAGGTCCACGACGTTGTCCAGGCGCGACGCGAGCAGGTGGATGTCTTCGCGGTCGAACGGTGTCACGAACGTCTGGTCGATGCGCGAGATGATGTCGTGCGTGATCGTGTCGGCCTCGTGTTCCACGACTTTGATCGCGGAGGTGAAGTGATCGAGACGCGACGGGTCGGCGAACAGTCCGGCCAGCAGGCGTGCGGCAGCCGTCAGGCGCTTGGACAGCTGCGCGAACATCGAGAAGAACGCGGTGTCTCTCGGAATGAGACGCACGGGACCAGTCGCTCCTGTTAGGCGAATGCGCGGCGTGCGCGCGAGGTGGTGCATCGGGCGTGTCGCTCGGGGTGCCGGATGAGCTCCGCGAGCGGCGTCGGGTCGGAATCGAGACACTGCACGATGTTCACGCCGCTCGACGTGCCGATGCGGGACGCGCCGGCCGCCAGCATGCGCAGCGCCGCATCGCAGTCGCGAATGCCGCCTGACGCTTTGACACCAATGTCGTCCCCGACGGCGCGGCGGATGGTCGATACGGCGTGCGCCGTCGCGCCGCCGGCGGCGTGGACTCCGGTGCTCGTCTTGACGAACGCGGCGCCGACGTCGCGTGCGATGGTGCTCGCTCTCGAGATCTCCGCGTCGGTGAGCACGGCTGTCTCGATGATCACCTTCACTGCTCGTCCCGCCGCGGCCGCGACCACCGCGGCGATGTCGCGCGAGACGTGTGTCCAATCGCCGGACTTGATGTGTCCGATCGCCGCCACCATGTCTAGCTCGTCGGCCCCTTCGTTCACGGCGAGCTCGGCTTCGCCGACTTTGGTGTCCGATTCGGACGCGCCCAACGGAAAGTCGATGACCGTTGCCACGCTGGTGGGGTGGCTCCCGAGCGATGCGCTGCAGAGGGGCACCCACACCGGATTGACGCACACCGCAGCGAACTCGTGCGCGCTCGCTTCATCGCACAAGGACTCGATG
>DAHUXU010000643.1 GCA_027307005.1 Gemmatimonadota bacterium | reverse complement strand
CAGAGCATGACGACCGTTGCGCCCAGTCGCGCGTGTCCGGCGGCCGTGGCGAGTCCGAGTCCCGAGCTCGCGCCTGTGACGAGACAGACGCGGCCGAGCATCGAAGTCGAGGAGGCGGGGGTGGCGGAAACCGTCACGCCGTGAAGAATACGTGCATGGCTATCCAGTACGCGATCATCAGATGACTGATTCCGTCGTTCCGGCGCGGCTCCTCGCCGTGTTCCTGCTCGTGGGAACCGCGCTCCTCGGCGCCGGGTCCGTGATGCACCCCGTGCTCACCGGCGCGGGCGTCGGCTCGGCTGACTTGCGTGTGATTGCCGCGACGCCGGGCTGGCGTCTCATGCATCTCTCGATGCTCGCAGGCTCGGCGCTGGTGATGACGGGAGTGTGGGTCCGGTTGGGCGGGGCGAGCGAGGATGCGCGCGCCGCGCTCGTGGGCGCGCTTGCGCTCGTATGCATCGGGATGACGCTCAACGCGTTCGACATCCTGCTCATGGCCCGCTCCGGAACTCGCATGGCCGCTCTGTTCGCGGCCGGCCGCACGGACATGGCGCCCATCTTCGACGCCGTGCACGGGTTTGGGCTGATGGCCGCGCGCTTCGGGAACGGGCTCATTGCGTTAGGCGCACTCGTGTTGGGCATCGTCGAGTGGCGGGATGCGGCGCAGCCCAGGTGGCTGGCGTGGCTGGCATGGATCGCGGCGGCCGGCGGCTTGGTGGGCGTGTTGTGCTTCGACGAGTCGAGCCGGCTCGTGTTGGGCGCCGTGGCGTTGTTGTGCGGATGGGAAGTGGCCACGGCGTTGCGCCTGCTGCTCCGGCCCGTCGCCCTCACCCGTTGACTCGCGCTTGATCGCATGCCCGAGCTGCCGGACGTCACCATCTATGTCGAGTCGCTGGCGGCGCGGGTGATCGGCCAGCCGCTCGAGCACCTGACGATCAGGACGCCGTTCGTGTTGCGCAGCGTGTCGCCGCCCATCTCGGCCGCCCAAGGGCGGCGCGTGTCCGGCGTGCGCCGGTTAGGTAAGCGCATCGTGCTCGACATGGGCGACGAGATGTTCGTGGTGATCCACCTCATGATCGCGGGACGGCTGCGCTGGCGCGCGCCCGGCGCCAAGATTCCGGCGGGCAACCGGCTGGCGACGTTTCACTTCCCGGCCGGCGTGCTCGCGCTCACGGAAGCAGGTAGCACGCGGCGCGCGTCCTTGCACATCGTGCAGGGTGAGGCCGCGTTGCGAGAGATGGACCGCGGCGGCATCGAGCCGCTCGAGATCGACCTCGCGGCGTTCGCCGAGCAGCTCGGGCGGGAAAACCACACGCTCAAGCGTTCGCTCACCGATCCGCGAATTTTCAGTGGCATCGGCAACGCGTACTCCGATGAGATTCTGCACCGCGCGCGCCTCTCGCCGCTCGCCCTCAGCAGGAAGCTGAGCCCCGAAGAAGTGTCGCGGCTGTACGAGGCCGTGCAGGTGGTACTGCGCGAATGGACCGACCGGCTGCGTGCTCAGTTAGGCGGCGAGTTTCCCGAGAAGGTGACGGCGTTCCGCGACGAGATGAACGTGCACGGGCGGTACGGAAAGCCGTGCCCGGTCTGCGGGACGCCGGTCCAGCGGATTCGCTACGCGTCCAACGAGACGAACTATTGTGCGCGGTGTCAGACCGGCGGGCGACTGTTGGCCGACCGCGCGATGTCGCGGCTGTTGCGCGAGGACTGGCCGCAGTCGATCGACGAATTGGAATAGGGCACTATCACGCAAGGAGGATCGATCATGGCTCAATCGAGTGTGCAGCGCAGGCGCGCCGAGCGGAACCTCACGCCGACAACGCCGCTCTTGTTGCGGTCGTTGCGGGAGAACTACTACCGGGGTGGCTGGCATGGTCCCGCAGCGGCGGTGCGTGAGGCGCTGCGAGGTGTGGATGCGAACGCGGCGGGTTGGCGGTCAGGCCCGGGCCGGCACACCATCTGGGAGCTCACGCTGCATCTCGCCTACGTGCGGCAGATGATGCTCAAGCGGATAGGCATCGACGCACCCGCATTTCCGCACCGCCTAACGAAGCCCTGGTGGCCGGAGGTGCCTCCGGCGTCGACCCCCGAGGCGTGGGCCGACGCTCTCGGCTTGCTCGAGTCGCTGCATCGGCGGCTCGTGGCCGCGGTGTCGGGTGCGAGCCGTCGTGTGCTCACGACGGTGCGACCCGGCCGCAGTCACACGATCGCCATGGAAGTGTTAGGCGTGGCGACGCACGATGCCTATCATGCCGGCCAGATGAATATGATCCGGCGGATGTGGGAGGACGGTGGGCGTCAGCCTCGCGAATAGCGCGCGCGCACGTCAGGCCTCCCCGTGCACGCCCGCGAAGAACTCGTCCAACGTTATACACAACGGGTCAAGAGCGGGCTTAGGATGCCACACGAGGCGATCCGCAAGTATCTCAGGGCGCTCATCGCCCGCACGCCATATTTCGACGACTCGCGAGTCGATATCCACGAGCCACAGTTCCTCGGTCGGCGAACGGAGGTAGAATCGGCGCTTGAGTCCGCGGTCGAACCGCGCCGTGGACGGCGAAAGAACCTCCACCGCGAGCAGCAGCTCTTTGATGATGGACCAGTCGCGCTTCGCGATTCCCTCCGCAGGAATCCGATAGATGAACAGATCGGTCTGGACCAGTGTACCCGGCTCGATCTCGATGTCGGCAGGTGATGGCAACAGCTCGCCTATGCGCTCGCGGCGCACGTATGGAGACAAACTGTCCCACAGCAGCGCGACCGCACGCTGATGGAGCGCGTTGGGCCCGGCGTCACGATGAGCAACCCGTCGATGCATTCGTGACGGGTGCCGTCATCGGGCAGCGCGCGCACCTCCTCGGGCGTCCAATAGTGGTCGAGCGACTGGACCATGGCCATAGATTACGCTCGGCGGATGGCGTGAGGCAACGGGGCGAGCCTCGACATTTTACTCAGTACGCTGAGTATTTTTATTCAATGTTATGAGCAAAATGTTCTACACTCGACCCGGCCGCCGCGCTCGCCGCGCCGGCGGTACCTTTCACAATCTCCTCGGCGCGTCCATTGCGTGGCAGAGCCTCGTCACACTAACCCCGACGCTTGTCGCGTGACTGGCCGACGTGCATTTCATAATCTGTGAGAAACCTCCTGTCGCCAGTTTCGCTCGTGGGCCCTGAGTGGGCGCACTGGTACCGTCTGAGTCCCGCCGAGCGATGGTTGGAGAGCAGCCGCCTGTGGGCGACGTATTTGGCCTTTGGAGGCACTCTTGATTCCGAGCCCGATACACAAAGTCCTTTTGGTGATGCGGGAACACGGGGTGCGTTCCCTCCTGATGGGCGGCCAAGCGTGCGTCTTATACGGCGCAGCGGAGTTTAGCCGAGACGCGGACCTCGTCGTGCTGGCGGATATGGACAACCTACGCCGTCTGGCCGATGCGTTCGTGACCCTGGACGCGACCGTCGAGTATGTTCCCCCGTTTGAAGCCCAATATCTCGAGCGCGGCCACGCCGTGCACTTTCGGTGTGCGCGTCAGGATGTTCGCGATCTTCGCGTGGATGTGATGGCGAAGATGCGCGGCGTGGATCCGTTTCCCGCTTTATGGGAACGGCGTACGACCGTGACGCTTGGGGAGACGCCGGATCGGCTGGATGTGGATGTTCTGGCGCTCACCGATTTGGTGAAGGCCAAGAAGACGCAGCGAGACAAGGACTGGCCGATGATTCGGCGACTCATCGAAGCCAACTACTTCTCGTTTCGTGAAGACCCGACTGCGGCGCGGATCGATTTCTGGCTGCGGGAGCTCCGCTCGCCCGAGCTCCTCGTCGAATGCGTACGTTCGTTCCCCGAGGCTGCGCAGCCCGTGGGTCGCGAACGCGCGGCCGTGGCTGCGGCCATGCGTGATGAGCCGGAGGACATCGAGCGCGAGTTGCAGCATGAGCAGGACGTTGAACGAGCAAATGATCGAGCCTACTGGACGCCTCTACGGAAGGAGCTCGAGCGGCTCCGCCATGCAGAGGGCGGCCACGCTACGGACTAACCGCGAGCAAGAGCTACAGGTCAGAGAAACCGAGCGCGCTACGCAGGCCTCCGAGATCGATGCGTTCCTCCTCCGGCAATCGGGCCTCGTGCTGCACAAACTGTTTGAGGAGCGTCGCCAGCTTTGGTCGCGCCTTGGGCGACGCGGCTGCCTGGCGCGGCGTGAGACCTCCTAACGCTGGAATCGACTCGTCGATCCAGCCTGCCATCTGACGCTCGCGGAACTCCCGAACGGTCGCCGACATCTCGGGCGGTAACGGTTCGCGCTCCGTCGGCGGCGCATGCGATTCGCGCGCTTCCGCGATGAGGTGGGCGGTGTTCTCCTCCTTCCGAAGGCGGAACAGAACCAATCCCTGAAGGTGCGATTCCAGCGTGGCGCGGAGCGCATCGGCGCGCCGGGCAGAGTTGGTCTCCGCGCGAAGCCGGGTGGCCGACACGACGACGCGGCCCACGATGGTGTTGTCCCACGACGCGCGCATCGTGTTGCCGGGCTTCGTCACGACGAACACCGTGTTTTCGCCGTCCGCTTCTGCCTCCCCCGCGCCGGGCAGCACGGCGAGTCGCTTCTCGACGTCATGGCGCGGCGCGAGCAGCGCGAAATCTTCAGTCGTTAGGACCAGCGGATCGCCATCGGTATTCTGCATGATCGGTGGCGGCTGCTGGTTCATGTCGTCGACTGCCCTCGACCACAGCGCCAGCAGCCCGAGCTGGATCTCTGGATGGCGCAGCCTGTCGACGGGCACGGCGCGCGTTCGGACGCGACACAGACGGCGTGCAGCCCGCACCATGCGCTCGGCGAACATGGGCGGCAGCGGTTGGGCATGCGCGCCGCCGAAAAACGAGACGTCATCGCACGTGAGGATCAGTGCCAACAGGGTATCGTATTGCCCGAGCGTCGACGACGCACGTACGTCATGGGCGAATCGCTCCTCGCCAGTCAGCTGATCGGTGAGTGTGGCGCCGACACCGTGTTCGACCTCCGCGACTTCCCACGGCGAGATCCAGGCGGCTTCGTAGGCATCGAGCACGGCAACCTCATCATCCGTCAAGCGCGGTCGCTCGTCGCGCCGCCATGCGCGGGCCACCGTTAGCCGCCAGCGCGGCCCGGCATGAGGGCAGCATCCACGGCACCAGCAGTTGCACCGCCGGGCCCTCCAGGCCGCCCTGGCCATCGAGCACATCCGGTAGCCAGTCGGCGCCGTAGCGGCGGCGCGCAAAGCGCAACAACCGCTGCGTGAGCTCCGCGTCGATCGCTTTGAGTGCGTTCGCGCGGGCGATGCGGGGCGAGATCGACGTAGCGGCGCTCGATGCGACGTGGCACCGCTTGTATTTCTTGCCGCTGCCACACGGACAGGGCTCGTTGCGGCCGACGGTGTACGTCATTCTTGCAAGTGTATTGCGTTCTGCAGGCGCGGCCAAGTTGCGGCTCGGCCGGCGGAAGCCCAGCCGCGGCCCGCCCTGGCATGCACGTGATCGAACGCGGACGACATGCGATCGCGCTCGTTCGACGGGACCGCGAGCTTCCGA
>DAHUXU010000627.1 GCA_027307005.1 Gemmatimonadota bacterium | reverse complement strand
GCGTCGTGCGGCCGTCGACGCTGCCGGTGCGCTTCTCGGTGGAGGCGCCGGGCGCGGTGCACGTGTCCATCGTCGGCGACTTCAACG
This sequence comes from Gemmatimonadota bacterium, assembly GCA_027307005.1. Taxonomy (GTDB): domain Bacteria; phylum Gemmatimonadota; class Gemmatimonadetes; order Gemmatimonadales; family Gemmatimonadaceae; genus JADGGM01. The sequence continues at coordinate 2,489 of DAHUXU010000627.1, read as the reverse complement.
GCTGGAACCCCGCGGGGTTGCCCCTGCACCGGATGCCGGACGGCCGCACATGGGAAGTGGACGTGGGTCTCACGCCGGGACGGTACGCGTCCGCGTTCGTCGTCGACGGGCGCCTGGCGCGCGACTCGTCGGCGGCCGAATCCGGCGCCGACGATTTCGGCGTGCCGAACTCCGTCGTGCTGGTGGGTGGGTCGTGAGCGGCATCCTGGTCCGCCGGGCGCGCCACGTCGCTCTGGCGTTAGGCATCGCGGCGTGCGCTGCGGGCGGCCTGCCGGCGCAGGCGGCGGAGCCGGGCCTCCCCGCTCGTCTCGGCGCGGCGGCGCGAGCGCAGATTACGGCGATGATGGACTCGGCGCGCGCCGCCGGCCTGCCCACGGCGCCGCTCGCGGCCAAGGCGGCCGAGGGCGTGCTCAAAGGCGCGGACGACGCGCGCATCGTGGACGCGGTGCGCTCGCTGGCCAGTGCGTTAGGACAGGCGCGCGCCGCGCTGGGACCCGTCGCCGATGCGTCGCTGCTCGACGCGGGCGCCAGCGCGCTGCGCGCCGGCGTCACGCCCGCCGCCCTCCATTCGTTAGGCGAAGCCGGCGCTGCGCCCGCGGGCGCGCCCACCCTGGCCACCGCGCTGGTCACGCTCGTCGACTTCGTCGCCAAAGGCGTCCCGCCCGCGCTTGCGTCGCAATCCATCGAACAGCTCCTGCGGCTCGGCGCGCCCGAATCGCGCTTCGTGACGCTGCGCAGCGAAGTCGAAGCGGACATCCGCGACGGCCAAACACCCGAAGCGGCCGTCACGACGCGCGTCCGCACCAACGTGCAGCAGCTCGGCGCGCCCGGAGCGCCACACCCGCCCTCGCCGCCTCCCGCCGCCCAGCCATCGGGCTCGTGACGTCAACGCAGGACCGAAGGTATCAGCGGTCGGAGACGTCATTCCAACACAGTGCTCAGGAGGCCGAGCGATGCATCGAATGGTCTGGTTGGGAACGTTCGCCGCCGCCGTCGCAGTCGTGGCGGCCGTGGCCTGCGGCAGCGACTCCGTTGCGTCGCCGACAAAAGCGGTGTCGACCAGCGGCGGGACGAACGGCAACGATTCGTCCGGCACGACGACCGGCGACACCAGCTCGCACGGGAGCACCGGGCAGTATCGGTGGCTCACCATCACCCCACAAGCGGCGTCGCTGCAACTGCACAACTATCTCGCGTTCCACGCGACCCTCTACGATACGAACGGCACACCCATAGCGGCCAAGATCACGTGGCGCTCCTCGGATGAGCACATCGCGACCGTCAGCGACACTGGCCTCGTGCACGGCGTCGGTCTCGGCGTGGTGGCGATTTTCGCCAGCGCGGATGGCGTGAACGACTCCGCCGAGGTTGCGATCGTGGACACGGTGGTGAATCAGCCCGCGCCGCCGCCCGATACCGGCACGGTTCCGGACAGCACGCCGCCGCCCGACAGCAGCACGGCGCCCGACAGCTCGCACCAGCCGCCGCCACCACCGCCACCCGACACCGCGGTGCCACCGGACACCAACAGCGCTGCGCCGCGAGGCGCCTAACGCAAACGGCCGGGGCATGTCGCCCCGGCCGTCGTGCATCGGGCCCGCTGCACGCCGTTACTCGCCGCGCGCTTCGTCCATGGCCGAGCGCAGGCTGGCGGCGGCGGCGCACTCCTGGCGGAGCGCCTCCATCACCGCGTCGGCTTGCTTCATCTGCACGACCAGCGCCGCGGATCCATCGAGCGCGCGATCGACCACCGAGCGCTGCGCTGCGAGCGCCTCGGTCGACGACCGAATGTCGCGCGCCAGCGCATCGGCTCGGGCGAGACGGCGCTCGATGTCTTCCACCTGCCACTTGCGATCCGAGAACACGCGCATCCCTTCGGCCGCCGCGGCGAGTTGTTCGCGGGTTCGCTCGAGCGTGGCGCCGGCGTCTTCGATCTCGCGCCGCTCGGCGGAAATCGAGCGGACGAGCTCGGCCGTGCGCTCGGCCACCTCGAACAGGTGCTTGACCTGCGCGCTCACCGCGTCGATGGTCGCCTGCTTGCTGCCGATCTGCTCCATGCCGAGCGCGGCTTCGCGCTGCGCGGCATCCCAGGTGGACAGCAGCGCCTCGAAGTTCCCCATGCGCTTTTCCACCTGGCCTAACGATCCGACCCGGGCCTCGAGCTCCTCGAGCAGCTGCGACAGCGTGCTCGTGCGCTGCTGCGCATCGCCCAACTGGCCGCCGATCGTCCGCGAGAGCTCGTCCAGCTGCTGCATCGCGTCGGCCGCCTCGCGCCGGAGCGCCGACACCTGCGCCAGATTCGCCGACGCCGCGTCCAGCGCGCTCTGGCGCTGCTCGAACTCCTGCGTGAACACCCGCAGCCGGTCCTCGAGGCCGGCGAACGCCGCCGAGCGCTCGCCTAACGCATCGGCCACGGCGCCGACCGACGTCATGCGACGATCGGCCGCTTCCACCGACGCCGTCACCGAGCCGATAGTCTGCGCCACGCG
>DAHUXU010000589.1 GCA_027307005.1 Gemmatimonadota bacterium | reverse complement strand
TGCCCCGGCTCCGCCAGCACTGGATGACGTTAGGCAAGCCCCGCACCGACGCGAAGGGCCTCACCACCAACGCCGTCCTCATCATGCACGGCACGACGGGCAGCGGCCGCCAGTTTCTCTCACCCGTGTTCGCCGGCGTGCTCTACGGCCCGGGGCAGCTGCTCGACACCACCAAGTACTACATCGTGCTGCCCGACGGCATCGGCCACGGCAAATCGAGCAAGCCGAGCGATGGGATGCACGCGCACTTTCCGAAATACGATTACGCCGACATGATCCGCGCCCAGTACGAGATGCTCACCAAGGGACTCAAGGTGAACCATCTGCTCATCGTCATGGGCACGTCGATGGGCGGCATGCACACCTGGATGTGGGGCGAGATGTATCCGGATTTCATGGACGGGCTCATGCCGCTGGCGAGTCTGCCGACCGCGATGTCGGGCCGCAACCGGATGATGCGGCACATGATGATCGAGGACATCACGGACGATCCCGGCTACGACGGCGGCGATTATACGACGCAGCCGCGCGGCCTGCGCGCGGCGCTGCAGCTGCTGTTCATGATGACGAGCTCGCCGCGCCAACTACAGAAGGACTACCCGACTACGGCATCGGCCGACGCGTACATCGACTCGTGGATGGAGCGCGTGATGGCGCACGAAGACGCCAACGACTACATCTACGCGTTCGAGGCGTCGCGCGATTACAACCCGGAGCCCAAGCTCGGCGACATCAAAGCGCCGCTCATTGCCGTCAACTCCGAAGACGATCAGGTGAATCCGCCCAGGTTAGGCGTCATGGAACGAGACATGCCCAAGGTGCCGCACGGACAGTACGTGCTCATCCCGATCAGCGACAAGACGCGCGGCCACGGCACGCACACCCTGGCGGCGATCTGGCAGAGCCACCTGGCGGATCTGCTCGGCGAGATCAAGCACAACGCCGGCCGGTAGCCCGTCGACCCATGCGCCCGGTTCTGTTAGTCATCTCCGATCTGCTGTTTCGCTCGCGCATCGATGATGCCGCGCGCCACGCGTCTGTCCCGCTGCGCGTCGCAAAATCGATGGATCAGCTCGAGCGGCACTTGAGCAAAGAGACGCCATCGATGGCGATCGTGGACCTCGAAACCGACACGATCGATACGTCGGCCGCCATCCGCCGGCTGCGCGCCGTACCGGATGGCGAATCTCTGCCCATTCTTGCCTACGCCGGCCACACCAACATCGACGCGATCAAGGCTGGCCGCGAGGCCGGCGCCGGCGTCGTGCTCGCGCGATCGGCGTTCGCCGCGCAACTGCCGGCGATTCTTGCGCGCGCTGCCGGAGCTGCCGAATAAGCCGAGTCGTCCCTGCCGATGTCCGACGCGGCATAATAGATTCATGTTGTAGTCGAGACAGCTGTCCCGCGACCACCCAGGATTCGGCCACATGATTCAGGACGTCACGACCGCTCTTGCCCCCGACGCGGTGCTCGCCGAGGCCAAGCGGTTTTTCCCGTCGCGCAATCCGCTGTACGCCGCGTTCGTCGAGAAGGAAGGCGCCGGTTACGTCACCTTCCGCGGGCAGGGCGGAGAAGAGCTCGTGATCGGCGTCACGCCCATGGAGGGCGGCACGCGGGTGCGCGGGTCCACGTATCTCTTCGACGCGCAGATCTCCCGCTTCTTCGCGTCGCTCGACCCGCACCCGATGGTCGAGGAGATCACCGGATGACGGCGCCGCCGCCCTTTGTCACGACGCTGCGCGCCCGCCGCGAGACCGTGCGGTTGGGCACGCCTAACGGAGCGGCGTTCACGCTGCGCGTCGAGCTGCCCGAGCAGTGGGACGTCGTCCGCATCGTCGCCCCGCCTAACGAACGCGTGCTCGCGGTGAAAGTCGCCGCCCTGGCCGTGCTCGACCCGCGCGCCGACGTCCGCGAGTTCGTCATCAAGATCAACGGACGCGAAGTGCTGGACGAACAGCGCAGCGTGTCCGACGTCGGCGCGCGCGACGGGTCAATCTTCCTCATCACGCACCGCCGCCGCCGACCCGTCCGGTGACCCGCCGGGCCTCCTGCCTAACGACGCCGCCCGGCGCCCGCGGGCCGTGAGCGTCGCCTTCATTTCTCACGCCGACTGCGGCCGCCACGACACCGGCTGGGGCCACCCCGAACACGTCGGCCGCCTCCGCGCCATCACCCGCGCGCTCCGCGAACGGCCCGACCTCTTCGGAACCATCGAGCACGTCGAAGGCCGCCACGCCACCGCACAGGAGCTCGCGCTCGCGCACGACCCCATCTACATCCGCGAAGTCGAAGAGATCGCGAGCGCCGGCGGCGGAGCGCTCGATGCGGATACGGTGGCAAGCGAA
>DAHUXU010000588.1 GCA_027307005.1 Gemmatimonadota bacterium | reverse complement strand
ACTCGGGCGAGCGGACTAATGGGCAGCTGCCTCCGCTCGCTCGGCTGTCTCGTGCTGATCGTCTTCCTTGGCGCGGTGGCCTGGCTCTTCCGCGGGCAGTGGGAGCCGGCGGTGAAGCGGTTCGCCGGCGGATCGCCGTCGGCCGAGCAGGCGGCTGCGCACTGGGAGCCGATCAGCGCGCTGGGCAGCTCGCGCGCCCGCGATGCGATCGATCGACTCGGCGCTCGCAGCGGACCGGTGTTCGCCAACGTGGCGCCGGGGGATTTTGCGAGTTACGTCTTCGATGCACTCACGCGCGAGCTGCCGTCGTCGGCGTCCGATGTCGAGGCGGCGGCGATCGGCGAGCAGCTGGCCCTGCGCGCCGAGGTGCGCCTGTCCGACTTCGGCGGTCCGGCAGCGTTCGGTCCGGTGGCCGGGGTGTTGAGCGACCGCGAGCCGGTGGAGTTCACCTGCGCGCTGGCGATCACGGAGCCCGGGCTCGCGGAGTTCCGGGTGACCAACATACGGATCAAGGATCTGGTGGTGCCATCGGCGATGATTCCGAACCTGGTGGGGCGCATGGGACGCGAGGCGCGGCCGCCGGGTGCGTCGCCTAACGGACTGCCGTTCGCGGTGCCGCGCTACATCGCCGACGTGCGGGTGCACGACGGCAAGATCACCTTGTACAAGACGCTGCCATGACCCGACGCATCCTGGTCGCCGACGACGAGAAGGGCATCCGCGCTGCGTTAGGCCAACTCCTCGAATACGAGGGCTACGAGGTCCGCGCCGTGGGCACGGCCGTGGACGCGATCGCCGAATTCGAGAAGTGGCGGCCGCACCTGTCGTTTCTCGACGTGAAGATGGGCGGCATCGACGGCCTCGAAGCGCTCAAGAAAATCCGCCAGCTCGATCCCGCCGCGATCGTCGTCATGATCAGCGGGCACGGCACCATCCAGACGGCCGTCGAAGCGACGCAGCTCGGCGCGTACGACTTCCTCGAGAAGCCGCTCGACACCGACCGGATTCTCGTCACGCTGCGCAACGCGCTGCAGCACGGCAATCTGCAGGAAGAGAACAGCCGCCTGCGCGAAACGATCGAGTCGCGCTACGAGATCGTCGGCAAATCGTTTGCGATTCGCTCGCTGATCGAGAAGATCGAGCGCGTGGCGCCCACGCCGGCACGCGTCCTCATCAGCGGCGAAAACGGGACCGGCAAGGAGCTCGTGGCGCGCGCCGTGCACCGCCTGTCCGCGCGGAGCGCGCATCCGTTCATCGAGGTCAACTGTGCGGCGATTCCGAGCGAATTGATCGAGAGCGAGTTGTTCGGCCACATGAAGGGTTCGTTCACCGGTGCGATCGCCGATCGCGCGGGAAAGTTCGAGCAGGCGAACGGCGGGACGTTGTTCCTCGACGAAGTCGGTGACATGAGTCTGTCTGCGCAAGCCAAGGTGCTGCGTGTGCTCGAGGACGGCGCCGTGACGCGCATCGGCGGCTCCAAGGCAGCGGCCGTCGACGTCCGCGTGATCTCGGCCACGAACAAGAATCTCGAAGCCGAGATTCACGAGAACCGGTTTCGCGAGGATCTGTACTACCGGCTCAACGTCGTCCCGATGACGGTCCCGCCGCGGCGCGAGCGCCGCGAGGACATCCCGCTGCTGGTCGCGCATTTCACGGCGCTCCTGTCCAAGCAGCAGGGCATGGCGCCGCGCACGTTCACGCCCGACGCGATCGAACGACTGGCCATGTACGACTGGCCCGGCAACGTTCGCGAGCTGCGCAACACCGTCGAGCGAATTCTGATTCTCGCGTCGGGGCCACGCGTTCCGGCTGCCGACGTCGAGCGTCTCGTTGGGCAACGGGCGGCGGAAGGCAGCACGTTCGGCTCGCTGCTCGAAAGCCGCACGTTCGAGGAATTCAAGGATGCGGCGGAGCGCGCATTTCTGCTGGCGAAATTGCGAGAGCACGATTGGAACGTGTCGGAAACCGCGCGCTTGCTGGACATGCCGCGCTCCAACCTGTACAAGAAGATCGAGCGCTACGGGCTCACGCGCGAGCATGCGTAAGGATCTTCGGACGCGGAGGGTGCGATGAGCACCGATTGGGACAAGGAGCTGCGCAAGATCGACCAGCAGCTCGAGTCGCTGTCCGACGACGCGCTGCTGCCGCAGCAGCAAGCGAAGGGCGGCGGCAAGCCGGCCAAGCCGGGCAAGGCGGCGCCAGCGCCTAACGCGCCGGCCGCCCCGGCGCGCACGACCTCGACGCTCGGCGTCCTGGCGCGGCTGCTGCTCGCCATCGCGTTAGGCGTGGCGATCATGTTCTGGCCGTACTCCACCAAGTGCGGCATGGGCTTGTTCGGCTATCTTGCGGCATCGGTCGTCGTGATCGTCGCCGGGGGATGGAGCGCCATCTGGACGTGGCGCCACCGGTCGGCCAGCGGCCATGTGCTGTCGCTCCTGCTCATTCTCTGGGGCGCGCTCCTCGCTGCCCAACAAGTGCTGCCGCGCATCGGCTACGCCAAACCCGATCCCGCGCATCCGGCGATCTGGATGTGCGGGTGAGTCATGAACCGCAACCCACACGTCGTATCATGATGACCTTTCAGAACTTCATCGGCGGACGCTGGGTCGACGCCTGCACCAACGCCACCTTCGAGAACCTCAATCCAGCCGACACGAAGGACGTGATCGGCACCTTCCCGCTGTCCAGTCCCGACGACGTGAATCGCGCGGTGGCATCGGCCCGGAAAGGATTCGATATCTGGCGCCGTACGCCGGCGCCGGGTCGCGGTGATGTGCTGCGTCGGGTCGGCGACCTGCTCACCGCGCGCAAGGACGACATCGCATCCCTCATGACGCGCGAGATGGGCAAGCCGCTGAGCGAAACGCGCGGCGATGTGCAGGAAGGCATCGATACCGCGTACTACGCGGCGTCCGAAGGCCGCCGCCTCTTCGGCCACACGGTGCCCAGCGAACTGCGCAACAAGTGGGCGATGAGTTTTAGGCGGCCGATCGGGATCGCCGGTCTCGTGACACCGTTCAATTTTCCGATGGCGATTCCCACCTGGAAAATGTTTCCGGCGCTCCTGTGCGGGAACGCCGTCATCATCAAGCCGGCCGAGGACGTCCCGCATACGGTGACGGTGCTCGTGGAGCTGCTGCTCGAGGCAGGACTTCCACCCGACGTGATTCAGTTAGTCCACGGCCGCGGCGAGGACGCGGGGGCGGCGTTGGTCCAACACCCCGACGTCCCGATCATCTCGTTCACCGGCTCCACCGAAACGGGCCGCATCGTGGGCGAAATCTGCGGGCGCATGCACAAGCGGCTCTCGCTCGAGATGGGCGGCAAGAATGCGATGATCGTCCTCAATGATGCGGACCTGGATCTGGCGCTCGAGGGAGTGCTGTGGGGCGCGTTCGGCACCACCGGTCAACGCTGCACGGCCACGAGCCGCCTCATTCTGGAAGACGGGATTCACGACACCTTCGTCGCGATGCTGGAAAAGCGCGTTCGGGCGCTTCGGTTGGGCGACGGCCGCAAGGATGGGACCGACGTCGGACCGCTGATCAACCGGAGCGCCGTGGAGAAGGTGGAGCGCTACGTCGACGTCGGCCGTACCGAAGGCGCCGAGCTGCGCTGCGGCGGGAAGCGCGCCGCGGCGAATGGCCTCGAGCGCGGGCACTTCTTCGAGCCGACGATTTTCACCGGCGTCAAAGCGGGGTCGCGCCTCGAACAGGAGGAAATTTTTGGCCCGCTCCTCTCGGTGATCCGGGTCCGCACTCCCGATGAAGCCTTCGCGGTGAACAACGACGTGAAGTACGGTCTCTCGTCGTCGCTCTACACGAGCAACGTGACGCTCGCCTTCCGCGCGCTCAACGAGCTGGACAACGGTATCACCTACATCAATGCTCCAACCATCGGCGCCGAAGCACACCTCCCCTTCGGCGGTGTGAAGCAAACCGGCAACGGTCACCGCGAGGGGGGCTGGGAAGTGTACGAGTTCTACTCGGAGACCAAAGTGGGCTACGTCGATTTTTCGGGCAAACTCCAGCGCGCGCAGATCGATACCGCCAATGCGTAGTCGCCCCTTGCCGCTCTTCCTTGCGGCTGTCTATCATTGACGCAGCCTTCCTTTGCGTCGCAGCAGATGACTGACCGCGCACCCGCCGCCATTCCCACACTGAGGTCCGTCACCGACGAGCACCGCGCGGAGGTACTGCGTGCGATGAATCGGACCACGTGGCGCTGGAACGCGTTTGCCGATTACGCCCGTACCGTCATCATCGCCATCGCGCTGTTCATGCTCGCGCGCACGTTCATCATGGAGGCGTTCAAGATTCCGTCGGCGAGCATGGAGAACACGTTGCTCGTCGGCGACT
>DAHUXU010000577.1 GCA_027307005.1 Gemmatimonadota bacterium | reverse complement strand
AGTCGTCGCCGATGAACATGTCGGCCGGCGACGCCCGGGGCGAGACGGCCTTCAGCGCCGGGTGCGGGTCGAGCATCGCCATCACCGTGAGCCACCCCGGATACGATGTGCCTAACATTCCGACGCGGCCGTTGTTGTGCGGCACGTGCTTGAGCAGCCAGGCGATCGTGTCGTACGTGTCCGTGCTCTCATCCACGGCCTTCGGATCGTTCTTGTTGCGCACGGGCCGCAGCATCACGAACTGTCCCTCGGACTCGAAGCGCCCGCGAATGTCCTGGAAGACGAAGATGTAACCGTCCTGGACCAGGTACTTGAGCGACGGACTGCTCAACGCTTCGCCCATGCCGTCGATGCCGTACGGCGTGCGCGACATGAGGATCGGCAGGTCGACCATCGCGTTGCGCGGCGTGAAAATGAGCGTGTGCAGCTTCACGCCGTCGCGCATCGGCACCATCACTTCGGTCTTGTCGAACGACGGTTCGGGCGCGCCCTGCGCACCAGCCTGCGACACGATCGTTAGGCACAGCAGCGCACCCATGGCGCGACCGCCGGCAACCATGCGAAAAGTCATCATTGGGCTGTACTCGCGCTCCCTCGAGAAAACGACTGACCGAAGAACTGCACGGCGCGCACGTGTCCATCGCCGTCGGGCACGAACGTCAACACACTTTCACCTTCCAGGGTGTCGCGCGCCACGCTGCGAAAGCGGTCGAACGTGGCGTGCGTCAGCTCCCCGATGTCCCAGTTGCCGTAGCGCGCGCTCAGCGACCCGTTCGCCGACGTCACGGTGATCGTGCCGTACGTCGAATCCGTGTACGTGCCCGCATAGCGATCCAGCGGCATCGACGCCGGCACCGGTTGCGCCGACGCCACCGTTGCCGACCGTCGCGACACGCGATCCTGACGCATCGATGCAAACAGCGCTTTGAGATCAGCGCTCCAATCGCGGGGCGGCGTCTTGCCCGTCACGCCGTACGAGTCGAACACCTTGTACATGAGCGCGTGCCGCAGCTCGGCGTGATCCAGATTCTCCAGCACGTAGACGCCGAGTTTCTTGCGAGGCTCGAGGCCGATCAGCGCGCACATGCCGTCGATGCTGCCGATGTGCATCCAGACGGTCTGGCCGTCGTAATCCTGCACGAACCAGCCGAGTGCGTAACTGAAGAAGAGTGGATGCGCCAGCTCGAGCGCCGGATACTCCGCCATCGGCGCCTGGATCTCCGGCGTGAGCAGCTCGGCGAACGTCGATGGCTTGATGAGCTGTCGATTGCCGACCCGGCCGCTGTCCAGGATGAAGCGCATCCATTTGGACATGTCGGATACGCTCGACCACACCGAGCCGGCCGGCGCGATCGCATCCGTCGTACGAACGGGCACGCGGCGCACGGTGTCGTTCACCAGCGCATGCGGCACGGCGACGTTAGGCTGACCGTGAAGCTCCGCGACCAGCGGAATCGATTCGTGCATCCCGATGGGATCCCACAGCCGCGTTTCGACGAAGCGCTTCCATGGCATCCCGGAGACGCGCTCGACGATCAATCCGCCGATCGCGTAGACGACGTTCTGATAATCCCAATGCGATCGGAACGACGACTCAGGCTTCACGTAGCGAAGCCGCCGGATCATCTCATCCATGCTCAGATTGTTCTGCGGAATGATCCAGAGCAGGTCGGTATCCGGCAGCCCGGTGCGGTGCGTGAGCAAATCGCGCACCGTCAGCTCGTGCGTCGCGTACGAGTCGTAGAGCTGCAGCTCGGGGAGAATATCGATGACGCGTTCATCCCAGCTGATCTTGCCCTCGTCCACGAGCATCGCCAACGCCGCCGACTTCATCGCCTTCGTGGTGGATCCGATCGCGAATCGCGTATGCTCGTTGACGGGTTCCGGCTTGCCTAACTCGATCACGCCGTAGCCCTTCGCGAACACGAGCGAATCGTCCTTCACCACCGCGATGGCCATCCCCGGCACCCGCCAGTCGCGCGCGGCCTTGGCCACGTACTTGTCGAACGCGGCCCAGTCGGGCGCCTTCTGCGCGCGAGCGATCGCGGGCGATGCGCCGCAAAGCAGCGCGCCCAACACGGCGGCGCGCGCGAACGGCCTATGCCTGCTCATTGATTGCCGCCCGAGCGCGTGGTGGCGACGCCCGTCGTCACACGGTCGATCGGCGCCGGCCGCGGAGCGTTAGGCGCGGGGTGCTCCTAGAGCAGCTTGAGCGCTTCAGCCACCGCGCGCTCGAGCTGCGGATCGTGGCCGTGAATCACGTCGGCCGGCGTCTCCGTCACCTCGATGTCCGGCGTGATGCCTTCGTTCTCCACCGCCCACTTGCCGTTGACATCGTAGAACGCCAGGTCGGGCGCGGTGATCGCCCCGTTGTCGACGCTCAATGGAACGCCGAGCGTGCCCACCAATCCGCCCCACGTGCGCGTGCCCACGAGCGGGCCGAGCTTGGCGACGCGGAAGTAGTACGGCAACGCGTCGCCACCCGAACCGGCAGACTCGTTGACGATCATCACCTTCGGACCCATGATGCCGACCATCGGCATCGTCACCACATCGCCCGCCCGCTCGGCGAAATATCCCATGAGCTGCCGCGACATCTGATCGACGATGTAGTCGGCAACCGAACCGCCCTGATTGTACCGCTCGTCGACCACCACGCCCTGCTTGTCCTGCTGAGCGAAATAGTAGCGGTTGAACGCGGTGAATCCGGCAACCGACGTGTTCGGCAGCCACACGTAGGCGAGCTTGCCGCCGGACAGCCTGTCGACGGTGCGGCGGTTCTCATCCACCCACGCCTGCGTGCGAAGCTGCTCGTCATCTGGAATCGGCTCGACGGTGACGAGCCACGAACCGGCCGTCGACGGCGAGTGACTAACGCGAAGCGTGGTCGGCTTGCCCGCGGTGCCGACGAACAAGCTGTACGGATTCGTCGGAGGCGCGAGCGCGTTGCCGTTCACCTCGAGGATATAGTCGCCTTCGGCCACTTTGAGGCCGGGCACGGCGAGCGGCGCCTGCAAGTGCGGATTCCAACTGCCGGCGGTGTAGATGTGTTGGATGCGGTAGCGGCCGTGGTCGAGCGCGAGATCGGCGCCGAGCAGTCCGACGCTCACGTGCGCGGTATCGGGCAGGTCGCCCTCGGATTCGATGTACGAGTGCCCAACGGTGAGCTCGCCGCCGACCGACGCGATCAGATAGTCCAGATCCGCGCGATGCTCGAGGTACGGCACGAAGACCTTGTACTTGTCGTAGATCTGGTTCCAGTCGTTGCCGTGCATCTTCGCGTCGTAGAAGAACTCTCGCTGCGTCCTCCACGTCTCGCGGAAGATCTCCGCCCACTCCGCCTTCGGATCGACCATCGTCTCCAACTGGTCGACCTTGAGCGATCCCTCGCCGGGCGTGGCCGGTTTGTCGGTGGGAACGATGCCCCAATGATTGCGTCCGGCCTCGTAGAGAATTTTCTTGCCGTCCGCCGAGACCGTGTACGATTGCACGCCATCCAGGAACGGCATCGGCTTCTGCGCGGCAAGCACGTATTCCCAGAGCTGCTGCGGCGGCCGCCCGATCGACGGTTGCGGACGGCGCTCGAGGTAGAAGAACGTCCCAGCGCTCCCCGGCACGAGCGACGTATACTCGGCGCCGGGGATGCCGAGCGGAACGATGCGACTCTCGATGCCCGCGATGTCGATCTGGACGTGCGAGGCGCCGGCAGGCGCGGCGGCCGGCCGTGCCGGTCCGGCGGCCCGCGCTGCCCGCGCTGCGTTAGGCGGCGCCGCGTGCGCT
>DAHUXU010000573.1 GCA_027307005.1 Gemmatimonadota bacterium | reverse complement strand
ACGGAGTTGGTGAAGTCGGGGTCGGTGGACGAGATGGCGCTGAACGTGCCCATCGCCACGGCGCCCGAGGTGTCGACGACGAACTCCGCGACGACTCGTCCGCTCGTGCCGCTCATGAACAGGCCTTCGGGATAGAACGGCTGCACGTGGACGCTCGTATCCTGGTGCGCGGGCGCGTCGACTTCGTCGGCGGTGTAGACCTTGAGCGAGTCGATCATCTTCACGATCTGGTCGGGAGCGGGCGCCGCTTTCGCGTACGCGTGCCGCGGCTCGCCCTGGCGTGTCCAGAGCACGATCACGCCGCAGGCCTGTACATCCATCGGCGGCTTGAACTGCACCGGAACTTCGGATGGACCGCTATAGACCTCGATGGCTTCCACCGACAGCGGGTCGATGGTGTCCAGATCGTACTCGGCCGCCGCGGCGGGCGCGCCATCCAGCCAGAGCAGCGGGGGACAATCCCGCGCGCCGCGCATCCGCACGGCGTGCTGGATGATGTCGGTCGATGCGAGCTGCACGCCCGGAATTCGGCGGAACATGTCCGTGAGGAACCGGGGGTTCGCGTCTTCGATTTGCTGCCGCGTGAAAAAATGGCCCAACCCTTGGCTGCGCCGCTCATAGAATCCCATCATGCGCGAGCTGTACGCGTGGATGCTGCTGCGCACGGTGATCGGATCGAGGCGGTGGGCGACTTGTACCAACTGCACCGTGTCCAGCGTCGCGCGGTTCGCGGCGATCGTGACGTCCACGGTCGTGGCGCGGAAGCCGAGCCGGCGTACCGTTAGGCGCGCGGGGCCGGGGGGGATGGGGCCAAGGTGCAGGTGGCCGTCGTCATCGGTAAAGCCTCTGACGGTGGTCCCGGCAATCGACAGTTCGGCCCCGGCGACGCCGGCGCCGGTGGTGTCGCGAACGACGGCGTCGACGGAGCCGGGGCGACCCTCGCTCTGCGCGGCGAGCGGCGGTGGCCCGCTCATGCTCCAGAGCATGGTCACAACCGATCCCATGGTGCACAGGCGGTGCGCCAGGCCGGAATGCGCGGCGATCGGGTGGGCCCGCATGGTCTCTCTCCTACGCTGCACGGTATGTCGACGTCGCGTGTGCAGGTATTCATCAACTTGCCATGTCCCGCTTGACAGGACAAGGGCAATGTGGAGGCAGCCTCAATTGCTGTTATGAGCGGCCACGATCATCGGACGACGAGGGTGCCGCGAAGACGGATGTCGACCGACGAGGCGCCGAGAGCCAGACGATACGTGCCGGGCTCGACTACACGGTGCATGGCAGAATCGAGCGTCGAAAGCTCGGACGCGTCGAGCGGAAAGCTTACTTCGCGCTCCTCGCCGGCAGCGAGGTGAATGCGCGCGAATCCGGCGAGCTGGATCACGGGCCGCACCACGGGCGCCAGCTCGTCCCGCAGGTACAATTGCACGACCTCGTCGCCGGCGCGGGCGCCGGTGTTTTTCACGCGGCACGTCACGCGCGCTGTGCCGCCCGGCGCGATCGAGTCTGGTGTGACGGCGAGCGCCGAGTAGGCGAATGTCGTGTAGCTGAGTCCGTAGCCGAAGGGGAAGAGCGCATGCCCGCTGAGGTCGGCATAATCGTCGCCGCGGCCGGTGGGCCAGTGGTCGTAGACTAACGGAAGCTGTCCTTCAGCGATCGGGAACGTGACGGGCAGGCGGCCCGCAGGGTCCGCATCGCCGAAGAGGACATCGGCAACCGCGTTGCCGCCCTGCTCGCCAGGGTACCACACATCCAACACGGCGCGAACGCGGGCGAGCCAGTTGCTCATTGTGATCGCGATGCCGCCGACCAATACCACCACGACCGGCGTGCCGGTGGCGGCGACGGCCCGAATCAACTGCTCTTGGTGGCCGGGCAGCGCGAGCAGGGCGCGGTCGCGGAACTCGCCTTCTTCGACGCCGGCGACGACGATGGCAGCCTGGGCTCGCCGAGCGATGGTCAGGGCGCTGTCGATGTCCGCCTGCCAGTGGTTAGGCATGCCGGCGTTCCACACGAGCGTGAGGCGCGCGTTGCCTCTGGTCTCGAAGTACTCGAGACGGATCGTGTGGCGCGTCCCCGGGCGCAGGGACACGGGTTCGAGGGTCGTGCCGACGCTTTGCTTCCGCCAGTCGTCGATGAGCAGCGTTCCATCGAGCCACAGCCGGTAGCCGTCGTTGCCCACGATGCCTAACTGAGTGGCGGCGGGCGTGCCGCGCGGGACGGTGATGGTTCCCGTCCAGCGGGCGGAATACCAGTCGAACGGGATGCCGCGCCCCGGCGACTCGAGCGTCCACGCAAAATTCACCTGCGAATCGGCGCGTACGAGGCGCGGCGCGCCGGCGAGATCGATGTTGTCGAAGTACTCGGCGCGGAGTCCACGGGACGGAGTATCGCGCGGAGGCGCACCCAACGCCGCGGCGGGCACGGGTACGACCTCCGGAGAGAGGCGACCCGGACCTGGCGCGTACATCACGCGTGTCCGCGGCAGGGCGGCCCGGATGCCGTCGACGATGGAGACACGCGCCACGCCTCGTGGGCTGTAGCCGCCCGTGCGCGCCTCAACTGCATCGACGCCGATGATGGCGATGCGGCGAATGTCCTTGCCTAACGGAAGCAGCGCGTGGCGGTTCCGTAGCAGCACCATGCCTTCGCGGGCCGCCGTTCGTGCCAGCGCGCGGTGCGTCGCGTCGCCGGCCTCGCGCGCAGCGGTGTTCGGATCGGCGTACGGGTGGTCGAACAGTCCGATCGAAAACTTCGCGCGGAGCACCGCGGCCACGGCGCTGTCGATCACCGCTGGAGGTATGAGTGAGTCGGCGACGGCGCGCCAATACGGGCGGTATTGCGGCCACGACGACTGGAACACGACGTCCAATCCGGCCTCGAAGGCATCGCGCGCGGCGATCGCTGTGTTAGGCTCGGTGTGGTGCAGCACCGTCGCGCCGCTGGTCGCGGCCGCATCCGAGATCACGAAGCCTGTGAATCCCCAGTCGCGGCGGAGCACGTCGGTGAGCAGGCGGTGGTTTTGCGTGGCCGGCACGCCGCCCACCGAGTTGTACGCCGTCATGATCGACTGCGCGCCGTTCGACAGCGCGGCCCGAAACGGCGGAAAGTACGTTTCCTCGAGCGTGCGCCGGCCAACGTCGATCGGATAGCTGTCGCGCCCGCCCGCACCGACGTTGGCGACGAAATGTTTCGGCGTCGCGATCACGCCGGCGTGCTCGAGCGCGTGGACGTAGATGCCGGTCATCCGCGCCGCGAGAAACGGATCTTCGCCGTACGTCTCCTCGACGCGGCCCCACCGCACGTCGGTGGCGACGTTCGCGACGGGCGACAGCAGCTGCCGGATCCCGCGGCTCGCCGCTTCGTCGGCGATGACGCCGGCCACCTGCCTAACGAGCGACGTATCGAACGCAGCTGCGAGGGCGATCGCGGCGGGAAAGTCCGTGGCTCCATCTCGCACCAGCCCGTGCACGCCCTCGTCGAATGGAATGATCGGGATGCCGAGTCGCGTGTGCAGCACGAAGTAGCGCTGAATGGCATCGATGCGCTCGGCGTCGGTGCGGGCGGCGGCGGCCGCGACGTCGTCCGCAGTCGGCGTGTCGGCCGGTCGCGTGCTGCCGGCTCCGGAACGCGTCGTTTTTTCCAGAGACGCCGTGGGAGGTGGATTGGGAGGAAGCGCCGCGTGCTTCGCGTCGACTTGAAGGCCGAAGATCCCATGTGAGAAGTCGTGCGTACTGTCGTCGAGATCGCCCGGAATCATGAACAACTGCCAAAACTTTTCTTGGAGTGTCATCCGGCCCAAGAGGTCCCGAACGCGGGCGTCGACCGGGAGGGTGGCGTTGCGGTAGGCGACCGAGTCCTGCGCACGCGCGGCGCTGCCCGCGGCGAGTACGAGCAGGAGCAGTGCACAGGTTGCGGCTCGATATCGATTCGGCATGTGGGCGCGGCCTAATCGGACGCGCAATCATACCGGCGCGCACCGGTGCCGGCGAGGGAGCGCGGCCGAGAGTCCTGTAAGGATCAGGTGCCTCGAGCCCGACAGGTCGAGGCGCCGGTTCACTCGCCCACGCACGCGGCATGTCACCCCGCCTTCACGAGATTCTCCGAAGGTTTATTTACGTAGGCGGAACGTGATGCTCGGTGCGTTGGAAGGCGAGGAACTCGTGTATAGCGCGCACGGCGTCCGGATCCGACGACTGGATGGTCAGCTCGCCGCCGCGATCGAGCGCACGCGTAGAGTAGTGAATCAGCGCTTTCTTCTCTGCCATGACTCGTGTGCCGGGAACGTCCTTCATGTGCACGAGCATCGGCGATGAGAAGTCGCCGGAGGAAAAGGCGGCCGCGATCTCGCGCAGGTGGTGCTGGATGCGCGCCGCCCCGGCCGCATCGTCGGAGTCGCGAACCAGCGTGATGCGTCCTCCGTTGGGCAGATCGACGAAGTGATGGGTCGAGGTCGACTGGTCGACGCCCATCACCATCTTGCCGCGCGCCTGCCTGGCGGCGAAGGCGGAGTCGTGACCCGACGTGTCCGAACCCATGTGCATGCGTTGCGCGAACGCCGGGGTGCCACGCATGGATAGCGCGACGAGCGGCGTTGCCAGGAGAGCAAGCTGGCGCATCTGTGCCTCCATCCAGAGATGGTATCGTAGCGTCGATCGGGCTGCGTGTACATTGTTGGCCAACGCCGCGTCGCGCCGGAACCGCGGTTCCATGTGGCGCCATTCCCGGACGGTCATGATCTCCTCACGGATGCTCCGCGACACGGTGGCCGGCTTCGACACGATGCCCATGACCACCGTGGAGCGAATCGCCTCCCTGGCCACGGATCGCCGGTACGCGCCTAACCGGGTGCTGTACCGTGCCGGCGACGCGGCCGACGGCCTCTATCTCGTGCTGAGCGGCCGCGTGCGGGTGTCGCGGCAGACCGGGTCGCGGTCGCGCGTGCTGCACGACGAAGGGCCGGGCGTGTTGGCGCGCGCCGAGGCATCGCCGGCGCCCGAGTTCACGTTGGGTGTGTCGCAGTCGGCGCTCGCCGACGAGCTCGATACCGCGCGCGAAGTCGTGGTGCGGGCGCTGGGCGCGCTCATGGACGCGCGCGCGAACCGGCGAACCGGACGCTCGCGTTTTGCTGTCGTTAGGCCGACGGTGTTGCGCGCAATGGCTGGGCGATGAGGCATCGCGGCTGCGCGCCGTCGAACGCCGTGTGTTGAGGGATGACCGTCCTCTCCCGTCCGGGTGGGGCTCACGTCTTGCAAGCGGTGAGAACGTGCCGATTCGACACCAATGGCGTCTCCGACACTCCGCCCGCGTAGTCGCCGCCTGCGGTGCGATGCTGATCGCGGCCTGCTCTGGCGAACGAGGACACGGTTCTCCCAACGATCGAGGCGCGGGCCTCGAGGCGGCGCACCTTACTGCGGAGCAGCAGGCCGCGGCATATGCGAGCGCGCTCTCGGGCGCGTTCGACCTCGGTCCGCCGCTGGTGCTGCTGCTCGATCCGGCCCTTCTCCCGCGGCGGCGCAGCGACCAACCATCGGACACGCTGCCCGCCGGTGTGGCGCGAACGCTCTCGGCTCGCGGCGTGGTCCAAGGCTCGTGCGCCGCCGTGGCACCCTCGACGCGCCTGGCGCCGGTCTGCAAGGCGCAGTCGGCGGGATACAAGGTGCAGTTCTCGCCGGTATTTCGGATGCGGGGTGACACCGTCCAAGTCTACCTCGTGGCGGAGCGGTATCGGCCGACCGCAGACACGGCCGGGTACCAGCCGCCGCTCGAGTTCGAGCAGCGCTATGCGCTCGTGAGGTCAGGCCGACAGTGGCGGATCGTGCGCCAGGAGCGCCTCACGCATTGATTGCGTCCGGGTTTCGTCTCCGGCGCGCGCGCGGTGGGCTTCCTCGCTTTGATTATACGGATCGAACGGATGACTGCCCGGAGAACGGCACGGATCGCTCGGCTGCTCGGCGCCAGCTCCGTCAAGCGTGGCTCTCGAGGGCGCCCACCACCTCGCATCTGTTCCGGCACTCGCCCCGCGTCGGGCGCCCAAACAGAACCGGTACTGCTTCAAAGAATCTCGCGTGACATCGCGGCGCTTGGTTATCCTTTGAGCTTCTACAGCGAATTTCGTGACGACGTGGCGCCTGGTCGGAGACCAGGCTTTGCGCCTCGAACCCGATCGGTCGACCCGTCTCGTGAACCACGACATTCCAACCCTGGATGACATTCGCGGCGCGCGCGAGCGTCTCGGCGACCGCGTCCGAGAAACCCCGGTGTGGCGCTGGCAGAGCGATGCGCTCGAGCGCATGGTCGGCGCGCGAACGAGCGTCTTTCTGAAGCTCGAATTGCTCCAGTACACCGGCACCTTCAAGGCGCGCGGCGCGCTGCTGAACGCCATGGCGTTGCCTAACGAAGCCAGGCGCGCCGGCGTCACCGCCGTCAGCGCCGGCAACCACGCGATCGCCGTTGCGTTCGCGGCGCGCATCGTCGGCACGACGGCCAAGGTCGTGATGCCGCAGACCTCGAATCCGATGCGCGTGGCGCGCTGTCGCGAGTACGGCGCCGAGGTCGTGTTGGTGGATGGTGTCCACCAGGCCTTCGACACGGTCAAGCGGATCGAACACGAGGAAGGCCGCACCTTCATTCACCCGTTCGAGAGCGAGCTGACCGTGCTCGGCACATCCACCGTCGGTCTCGAGTGGTGCCGCCAGGTGGAGCATCTCGACGCCGTGGTCGTGCCCATCGGCGGCGGAGGGCTGATCTCCGGCATTGCGTCTGCCGTTAGGCATATGCAGCCCGCGTGCGCCATCTTCGGCGTCGAACCCGAAGGCGCCGACAGCATGCACCGCAGCTTCGCCGCCGGATCGCCGCAAACGCTGGAGAAGGTCAGCACGATCGCGGACAGTCTTGCCCCGCCGTACGCGCTGCCCTACACGTTCGGCATCGCGCGGCGGTTCGTGGACGAGATCGTGTTGATCAGCGACGAGGAGATACAGCGCGCGATGGGTCTCTTGTTCGCCGACATGAAGCTCGCGGTGGAGCCGGCGGGCGCCGCCGCGACCGCCGCGCTGTGCGGGCCGCTGCGGGAGCGGCTCGCCGGTCGGCGCGTCGGGATCATGGTGTGCGGTGCGAACATCGACATCGCGACCTTCGCGCGGCAGGCGATTCCCTTCGCGTGAAGCGCCTAACTGCCCGGGTCGTCGGTCGCCCGAGCAGGACACAGTCGACGCCGTCGGCAGACTGGCGACGATCGCACCGAGTGCGTAGTATGGCTGCCCATGACCCATCCACTCCGCTTCGGTTCGCTCGCCGCGGTCGCACTCGTTGCGCTCCTGCCCGCCGCGTCCTTCGCCCAACAGTCCGCGCTCACACCATATCAATCGCTCGGCAGGGACCTGCTGAAAGAGATGGTGGAGACCAATACCGAATATTCGATCGGGAGCACGACGAAACTCGCGCAGGCGCTGGCCGCGCGCTTCCGCGCCGCCGGCTTTCCCGCGGCGGACGTGCAGGTGATCGGACCCGACACGGGCAACGACGCGAAGGACAAGAATCTCATCGTGCGGTATCGCGGACGCGGTCTCCGCGCGCCGATCCTGCTCATCGGCCACATGGACGTGGTCGAAGCGAAGCGCTCGGACTGGGTGCTCGATCCGTTCACGCTTACCGAGCGCGACGGCCATTTCTACGGGCGCGGCACGCTCGACATGAAAGATGGCGACGCCAGTTGGGTCGCCGCATTGCTGCGCATGAAGAAAGAAGGAGTCGTTCCAGCCGGTGACTTCATTCTGGCGCTCACCGCGGGCGAGGAGGGCGGGGGCGGGTATAACGGCATTCAGTGGCTGCTCGCGCATCATCGCGACGACATCAAGGCGCAGTACGTGCTGAACGCGGACGCCGGCGGCGGCGAGCTGCACGGCACGACACCGATCGCCATGGACGTCCAGGCGGCGGAGAAGGTGTTCCACTCCGTCCACCTCACGACGCACAACCCGGGCGGCCACAGCTCGCTCCCGCGCCCCGACAACGCGATCTACGAGCTCGCGGCTGCGTTAGGCAGAGTGTCGGCGTACCAGTTCCCGTTCCAGACGAACGACGTCACGCGCGCCTACTTTTCGCGCACCGCGGCGCTCGTTGCGCCGGACGTCGGCGCCGAGATGCGCGCGGTGAGCGCCTCGCCCACGCCGGACAGCGCCGCCGCGGCGCGCCTCGCCGCACGGTCCGCCTACTACAATGCGCAGCTCCGCACCACCTGCGTCGCAACGCTCATCCAGGGCGGACACGCCGTGAACGCGCTGCCGCAATCGGCGACCGCCACGGTCAACTGCCGCATGATGCCGGGCACCGACCCGACCGCAGTCGAAGCGACCATCCGACGCATCGTCGCGGACACCGGCGTGCACGTGACGCCGGCGGACACCGCAATCCCGAGTCCACCATCGCCGCTTCCCGCGTCGCTCGAGCAAACGATGCAGCGCGTCACAGCGTCCACATGGACGTCGCTCCCGATCATCCCGAGCATGGAGACGGGAGCAACGGACGGCTTGTTCCTTCGCAATGCCGGTATGCCGGTGTACGGCGTAACTGGATTGTTCGTCGATCCCAACAACGACGAGGACACACGAGCGCACGGCTTGAACGAGCGCATCGCGGTCCAGGCCTTCTACAACCAGCTCGAGTTCACATATCGGTTGCTCAAGGCGCTGTGAGCGCGCCTGCCATCGTTAGGCAGTTAGATCCAGACGTCGTTCTTCGCCGTGCGCTCGCCGCCTTCGTGCCCCGTGTTGAGCACCCCCCGGGGCTCGATGAGCAGCAGTTTGACTTCGTCTTCGGCGTACGGCTTGTGCTCGACGCCGCGGGGGACGACGTACATCTCGCCTGCGCCGATGCGCACGTGGCCGTCCCGGAAGTCGATGCGCAGGCTGCCATCGAGAACGATGAACGTTTCGTCGGTGTCGCGGTGATCGTGCCAGATGAAATCGCCTTTCAACCTCACGATCTTGAACTGGTACTCGTTCATCTCGGCGATCACCTTCGGTTGCCACTGCTCCGTGAACAAGCCGAGTTTCTGCGCAAAGTTGATCGCGTGGTACTGCATGATGGCCGCACCCTCGATGGAGAGTTGTCAATGCATCTTTCGGCGGGGCTCGAAGCACGACACATTCGCACCGCACGCGTCCCGCTGAAATCGTAACCGAGACCCGCTGCGGCCGGCACCCTCGCCGCCAACCGATCGCGGTCTCCAAGTTGAATGCGGTCGTGCCGGCGCGGATGACGGCCGCGCCATAGGGCGCACGGCGACACCGATCGGCGGTCGTGCCGATCTCACCTGTGAACGGGGTAACGCGATGGGACTGTTTGATGGATTACTCGGCGGCATCGTCGGAGCCGAGATGGCAACTGTTGTGAACGGGTTGATCGAACGGCATGGCGGTGTGCAGGGCGTGATCAACCACCTGCAGTCACAAGGCCTCGGACCGACCGTGCAGTCGTGGGTGGGCAGCGGGCCGAACCGGCCGGTCACACCCCAGGAGCTCCACGCGGCCGTCGGGCCGGATCTGATGGCGCAGCTCGCGGCGAAGATCGGCGTGACGCCGGAGGAGCTATCGGCCAAGCTGTCGCAGGTGCTGCCGGGCGCGATCGACAAGTTGACGCCGAACGGTCAGGTGCCGGGGCCGGGCGCCAGTTCATGAGTTGGACGCGGCGCTTCATGCCCAACACGGCATGATATCTCCATCGTCCGTCCGGCGTCGTTGCGCACGCCGTGAACGGGCGTCAAGAGAGCAGGGCTGGTGCCACGTCTGCTCTCGTCAGGAGGTCCCGTGTCTACTCGAACACACTCGCTCGTCAACAGCGTGCTCGTCGCGCTCGCACTCTCGATCACCGTTGCCGCGTCGTCACAGGCCCAGGGCCGCGGTCACCAGGGCAAAATTCCGCCTGGTCAGGCAAAAAAGATGGTCTCGATGGATCGCGCGACCGACGTGACGCGCGAAGTGCTCGCCGACCACGGCTACCGAGTCGTGCGCGTCGAGATCGTCAATGGCACGCGAATCGTGTACTTCCGGCGCGGTAGCCACGGCAACGGCCATGGCCTCGGGCCGATGGAACGGATCGTCATCCGGCCGAATCACGAGCGGTTCGTGTTCGACGAGGCGCCGAAGACCGTGCTCGCGGAGATCAACATCAAACTCGGGTTCTGATGCGACGTGCGCGCCGAGTCTGACCGGCGCGGCGCGCATCATTCGCTCGCTGCCGTCTCGGGTTAGGCGTTGCGCGAGAATCGCTGGAAGCCGCACCACGCCAGCACCAACCCCGCGACGAGCGACAGATAGAATCCGAAGCCGATGCTGAACAAGTCGGAGGCGCTCGGGCCGCCATTGCCTCCACCGAATCCACCCGCTGCCGAATTGATGTCATGCGTGCCGGTCCACAGCGCGCCTAACACAGCGATCAGCGGGAGCGCCAGGGCGAGCCATGCGCGGCGGTCCTTCCACACCAGCGGCACCAGGATGCTCAGATACGCGACGATGAGCATGAACTTCACGCCGCCGCCGCCGCCCACCTGGCTCAGCAGGGTGGCAACATCATACAAGGGCTTGCCCTGACTCGTGCCGAAGATCGTGATCGAGATCGCGTTGAACGCGAGCGTGCCGATGAGATACACCGCGTAGGCGCCGAGCGTCAGCGTGCCGTAGCGCTGCACGATCGGGTTCGCCGCGAGGTTGAGACCGGGCGCGGCGCCCGAGATGACGGCGGCGCCTCCGCTTGCGTTAGGACCCGACGACGATGTGCCGGCCGGCGCGCCGGCGCTCTTGCCGAGGCCGCTCACCAACCCGCTCAGCTTGCCGCCCAACTCCGCGGTCTTTTCGCGAAGCAACACGTCGTCGGGCACGATCATCACCGCGCTCAACCGCGAATCTTCCACCACGATGTCGACGGTCTTGCCGATCGTCGGCGCCAGAGGGCTCTTCCACATGCCGATGTCGAATTTGTATTGCTGATTGTCCGCGGCGATCGTGCCGGTGCCGTCGGTGCCGTTGTACTGCAGGATCCTGCCGCGCATGATCAGATCCTCTGAGTGGAGGTGAAGGCGCACGGGCGCAGCGCCTCGTGTGCCCTGCTTCCTCCATTGCGCCAAAGACCCGCCAAAGACGTCATGGCCGGCGCTTGTCCCGCCGCCGCTCCTGCGCTACGGTATGAGTGCCGACCACATCCCAGGACATCGATGCGTGTCCCTTTCCGTCGCGCGCAGAGGCTGATGCCGTGACCACTCCGGATGATGCGGAGCCGGGGTCCGGCGCCGGATCCAAGCTCTGCCCGCAGTGCGGCGCCCGATACGACGCGGGCGTCGTATTCTGTCCGCGAGACGGGTCTGCCCTGGGCACGCCGAGCCGCGGAGACCTCGTCGGTCAGCTCATCGCGGGGCGCTATCGCGTGATCGAGCCGCTCGGGCAGGGCGCGATGGGACGCGTGTATCTGGCCGAGCACGTGAAGATGGAACGCCGATGCGCGATCAAGGTGATGAGTCCCGAGCTCGTCTCCGACGCCGATGCGATCAGCCGTTTCAATCGCGAGGCGACGAATGCAAGCCGCATTCAGCATCCGAACGTCGCGACCGTGTACGATTTTGGAGAGTCGGCCGACGGTCTGGTATTTCTCGCGATGGAGTTCGTGCCCGGAGAAGCCCTGTCGCGTATCTGCGACCGGGAGCACGCGTTGCCGGCCGCGCGCGCCGCGAACATTGCACGACAGGTGGCGGACGGCCTCGATGCCGCGCACGACCTCGGCATCATTCATCGCGATCTCAAGCCCGACAACATCATGATTGCGCAGGCGAAAGATGGCCGCGACATCGTGAAGATCGTGGATTTCGGGATTGCCAAGGGGACGCAGCAGGGCGCGGCCGGTCGCGAAGC
Source organism: Gemmatimonadota bacterium (assembly GCA_027307005.1). GTDB lineage: Bacteria > Gemmatimonadota > Gemmatimonadetes > Gemmatimonadales > Gemmatimonadaceae > JADGGM01. Next base: position 217 of record DAHUXU010000573.1, on the reverse strand, counting down.
GCTGACGCGCACCGGCGTGGTGGTCGGGACGCTCCAGTACATGAGCCCCGAACAGTTAGGCGGCGATCCGGTCGACGGCCGCAGCGATCTCTATGCGCTCGGCTGCATGTTGTACGAGATGCTCACGGGCGAGTCATCGTTCGCCGGGGCGACCATCGAAGCGCGGCTGCAGCGCCGCCTCACCGGCGAGCCGCTGCACCCGCGGGCCGCCAATCCG
>DAHUXU010000548.1 GCA_027307005.1 Gemmatimonadota bacterium | reverse complement strand
CAACGACGGGCGGGACGGTCGCCACCCCCACAACTCGGCTTGCATGACGAGCCAGGCGATCACGCACGGCAGCGTCTTGAGCCTGTAGTGCATCACCACACCCACGCGCACCGCGTTCGGCACCGCACTCGACGCGCCGATGGACACGATTCCGACGGTCGCGACGATCACCGAAATCGTGAGCGCGTCCGGCAACGAAACTGCGAACCAGATCGCGATCCCGGCCACCGCGATCACGAACGACGGCGACTCCGATTGGTGGTTGAAGATCACGAGGAACACCAGCAGCGAACACAAGAACCGCAGACGAAAATCGGGATCGGCCCAACGCCGGAATCGGGCGATGAGCGGCAGCACGAGGAGCACCGCACCCGCGCCTTCGACGATGAAGGCCGACACGCTCGACCCGAACCAGAGGTGCAGCTCTTCCGGCACGCCGCCGGTGCGCATTCCCCGCCCCGCGATCGTATCGGCAACCGCGTCGCGCTGCACGAGCGACATCCACGAGGCGTACTGCGCCTTCACCTCGTGCGGCGTCACGACGAGCAACGGCAGCGCGAGCACCGCCAGCAGCACGACGGCAAAAACGATCGCGAACCGAAATCGCCGCGGCCGCGGCAGCGCCATGGCGACGCCGGCGAGCGGAAAAATCTTGACCGCCGTGCCGATGGCGAGCGCCAGCGCAGCACCGATCTGGCGATCGCGCTCCAGCGCGAGAAACGCCAGTATGACTAACGCTACCAGCAAGCTGTTCGACTGCGAGTGCTGCATCGAGCCGAACATCTCGAGGAACACGAGCGCCAGCACCGCGTCGCCGCGCCGGTCCGGCAGCAGTCTCACGATGGCCAGCGCCAGCAGCATTGTGTTGATCGCGTCCCAGACCAGGAGACCGAGCGTGGCCGGCAGGACCGAGATCGGCGCGAACAGCGCCGCAAAGGCGGGACTGTACTTGAAGAGGTCGATGTACTGCTCCGGGTGCGGCGCGTAGAGGTCGCGCCCGGCGCGAAGGTTTCTGAATGCCGCGTCGAAAATGAGGAAATTGTTGTCGGAATGGTGCAGGCCCTTCGGAATCGCGACCACGAGCACGCTCAACGCGTACACACCGAGTAGCCAGGGTCGGAAGTTCGTCCGCCGCGCCCATTCCCACGTCTCTCTGAGCATGGGCTATTCTCCGCTGCGGACGGGTCGCGGGCAAGGATGCTGGCGTAGGAAACTCGTGACGCCACACACCGACCGGACGTCCTCCTTTCGCCACCCGCCGTTCTCCATCCGCATACGGTGCGCGAGGATACCGTGTCGGCACCAGCCCGAACCGAGACGACTTTCGAGGGACCGACCGCTGCCGCGCTGCTCGCGGCGGAGCGCGCCAACGCCGAACGCCACCTGAACGGCGTGCGGGCCGTGGTGCTCATGCTGTTAGGCGTGAGCGCCGTGGTGTACGCGCCGAAACTGACGCGCGGCTTGACGCTGATCAACGCGTCGGTGCTGGTGCCGATGCTGCTGTGGACGCTCTGGCAGCAGGTCAGAATCCACCGCCGGCGCCTCGAACGGCCGTGGCTCGCGGCGGCCAACGCCATTGCCGATGCGACCGCGGTGACGTGCCTGCTCGCCGAATACGGCCTGGCGGTGACACCGAGCCTCGTCGTGAAGTCGCCGATCTGGCTCACGTATTTCGTGATCCTGGCCGCGCGCCCGTTCACCAGCTCGGCGCGTCGCGCCGTGCTCGTGTCGGCGCTGGTCGTTGCCGAATACGCCGGCGTGCTGATCTACTTCCTGTTCGTGGGGCACCTGCACTTCGAGCGCGACCCGATCCTGGCGATGACCGGGAGCGGGGTGTCGCCGTTGGACGAAGGCGCCAAGGTTCTCCTGTTAGGCCTGGCCGCGTGGGTGGCCACGTACGCCACGGCGTGGAACGAGCGCACGCTGCGCCGCGCGCAGAACGCCCTGCGCGCCAGCGAAGCCGAGCTCCACGCGCTGGTCGGTGCGATGTCGGACGTCATCGTCGCGCTCGACGGGACCGGCCGCTACGTCAAGATTGCGGCGAGCGCGGCCGACGCCCGTCACCGCGCTCCCGTGGAATGGTTAGGCCGAACGGTGCGCGAAGTGCTGCCGCCATCGGCCGCCGAGATGGTGCACACCTGCGTGACCCGCGCGCTCGAGTCGGGGAAGCCGGTCGACGTCGAATACAGCCTCGAGCTCGATGGCTCGGCGTCATGGTTCGCCGGCACGGTGTCGCCGATGGACGAGAACGCCGTGGTCTGGGTGTCGCGCGACATTACGTCGCGCACGCAATTGGAGTCGCAGCTCGCGTACCAGGCGCTGCACGATCCGCTCACCGGACTCGCCAACCGTGCCCTGTTCCACGACCGCGTCGAGCACGCGCTGGCCAGCATCGAGCGGGTCGGCGGACGGCTCGCCGTGCTGTTCCTGGATCTCGACGACTTCAAGACGGTGAACGACAGTCTGGGCCACACCGAAGGCGACCGGCTGCTGGCCGCCGTCGCGGCGCGGTTTCTCAACGCCACCCGCGGGTGCGACACGGTCGCTCGGTTAGGCGGCGACGAATTCGCGGTGCTGCTCGAGAGCGTCGCCACGGACTCCGACGTCATCACCGTCGCCGAGCGCATCGCGACGAGCCTGCGCGCGCCGATCACGCTGGACGACAAAGCGGTCATGGTGAGCGCCAGCATGGGTATCGCGCGGGCCAACGACGCGGAAAGCGTGGACGAGCTGCTGCGCAACGCCGACGTCGCCATGTACACGGCCAAGAGCGCCGGCAAGGGCCGATACGCGATCTTCGCGCCCGAGATGCACAAATCGCTCGTCGACCGAATGGCGCTCGAGGCGGACCTGCGCGAGGGCATCACGCGCGACGAGCTCCGCCTCATGTTCCAGCCGATCGTGGACCTGTCCACCGGACGCCT
>DAHUXU010000547.1 GCA_027307005.1 Gemmatimonadota bacterium | reverse complement strand
CATCGCACGTTTGCCGCCAGCCTCGCCGCCGCTTGCTGCACCGTCGGTCTCCTCCGTCCGGCGACCCTCGTCGGCCAGCAGCCGGAGCAGGGCTACATCACGACGTCGGATTCTGCGCGGCTCTTCTATAAGATTGCGGGCCGGCCGGGTCCGGGGGTGGACACGATCATCGCGATCCACGGCGGCCCCGGCCTCGACCTCGAGTCGCTGTACAACGACTTCGCGCCGGCACTCGGCCGCAAGCACGTGGTGATCTTTTACGATCAGCGCGGGGGCGGGAAGTCGGAGCTCCCGGCGGACACGACGCGCCTCGTGGCGGCGCGTCAGATCCAGGACCTCGACGAGGTCCGGCGGCACTTCGGCCTAACGCAAGTGACGCTGGTCGCACACTCGTACGGACCGCTGCTCGCGGCCAGCTACGCCATCGCGCATCCGGATGCCGTGAAGAAGCTGGTGTTCTTCGGCTCGGTGCCGCCGCGGCGCGGCGACTTCTTCACCCGCTACGGGCAGAATCTCAATGCGCGCCTCGACAGCGTGCAGCGGACATCGCTTGCGCGGCTGGATTCCATCATGTCGAGCGATAGCGCATCCGACGACGTGGTCCGAACGGCGTGCCGGAAGTTCTGGGCGATCGGCCTGCGCCCGCGGCTGGCGTCGCCTCACGGACGGCGCGCCGTGAAAGCCGATCTGTGCGCGACGGACCCGAAGGGCATCCGCTACGGCAGCAAGACGGCCAACCACGTCATCATGAATTCGTACGGCGACTGGGATCTGCGTCCATCGCTCCGGACGCTGGACGTGCCGCTGCTCGTGGTCCATGGCCGAGAGGAAACGATTCCGATGGACCTGGTGGAGGAGTGGGTGACTTCGATGTCGCACGCCAGGCTCTTCAAGGTGCCTAACGCAGCGCATTTCACCTACGCCGAGCAGCCCGGGCTGGTGTGGCCGGTGGTCGAGCGGTTCCTCGCCCGGAGGTGAGAATGACTGCCGACCCCGCGCGCATGATTGCCTTCGGTCATCGACGTGAAACGCGTTCCGGCCGCAGGCGATTCCATATCGATGATCGCCGCGCCGTTCGCGATGCCGACATGTCTGGCCGAGCTCAGCGGCATGGCTAGCGCTCGGCGCCGGCATCGCGACGCCGATGTCATCGTCATCGGCGCCGGCGCGGCGGGTCTTGCTGCTGCGAACGTCCTCCTCGACAACGGGCTCGACGTCCTCGTCCTCGAGGCGCGACGTCGCACCGGCGGGCGCATCGAGACAGCCGCGCTGCTGCCATCGGGCAGTCCGATCGAGCTTGGCGCGGAATTCCTGCACGGCGTGGCCGCACCGATCCGCGAGATCGCACGAGAACATGACTTTCGCACGATCGATATTTCGGGTCAGCGATTCGAGCACACGACGCACGGGTTGCGCGTCGCGCGCGATTACACGGCGCGCCTCGACCGTGTGCTCGGCCGCCTCGACGCGCACCGCACGCCGGACCGGTCGTTCGCGGACGCGATGCGCGCGAATCGCGGGTCGCTGCGCGCGTCCGACCGGTCGCTCGCGACGCGCTACGTGGAGGGA
>DAHUXU010000539.1 GCA_027307005.1 Gemmatimonadota bacterium | reverse complement strand
GGGCGTCCTGGCGGCCGACGGCGGGACGCCGGCCATCTATGTCGTCAATGTTGCGTCGCGCATCGCGCGCCGGGTGGCCCGCGTGTCGGGGTCCGTGCACGACATCCGATTCTCGCCCGATGGGTCGCGCATCGCGTTGCTCTACTCGTCGCCATCGGAGGAGGCCAACGGCCCAACGCAGGCGACGCCGCGCGACACCGGGGTGATGGACACGCACATCGACCGCCAGCACCTGGCGCTCGTCGACGTCAGGACGGGCGCGCAGCGCATCGTGTCGCCGGCCGATCTGTACATCTACGAGTTCGACTGGTCGCCTAACGGCAGGGAGTTGGTGGTCAGCGCGGCCACGGGCTCGGGGAACAACAACTGGTGGGTGGCGCGGCTCGACGCCATCGACGCGGCGTCGGGCGCGGTGCGCCAGATCGCCAGGCCGGCGGTGCAGATCGCGGAGCCGCGCTGGTCGCCCGATGGGTCGCAGATCGCGTTCATCGGCGGCGCGATGAGCGATCAGGGATCCACCGGCGGCGACCTGTACACCGTGCCGGCGGCCGGCGGCACCCCGCGCGACCTCACGCCTAACGCAACCGTGTCGGCCGCCGCGTTCCGGTGGCAGGGGCCGCACGCGATGCTGGCCACCATGTGGTCGCACGGCGGGTCCGAAATTGCGACCGTCAATGCGGCCAGCGGAGCAATCACATCGCTCTGGCACGGCGACGAAGCGATCACCACGCGCTCCGGCCGCGGACTCCCCGAGGTTTCCGCGGCCGACACCGGGCGGGATGTCGCGCTCGTGCGCGAGTCGCTCGGCACGCCGCCCGAGGTGTGGGCCGGACCCGTTGGGCACTGGACGCAACTCACGCGCGCCAACGGCGGTATCACGCCGTCGTGGGGCAAGGCGGTGAGCGTGCACTGGCGCAGCGACCAGTTCAACGTACAGGGCTTCCTCATCTATCCGCGCGACTTCCGGAGCGGGATGCGGTATCCGATGATCGTGCTCGTGCACGGCGGCCCCGCTGCGGCGGTGGCGTCGACGTTTCTCTCCGACCAGTCGCAGCAGGCCGCGCTGTCGCGCGCCGGGTATTTCGTGTTCATGCCGAACCCGCGCGGCAGCTTCGGCCAGGGCGAAGCATTCACGCGCGCCAACGTCAAGGACTTCGGGCACGGCGATCTGCGCGACATCATGGTCGGCGTCGACTCGGTCATCGCCCGGTATCCGGTCGACCCCAAGCGCCTTGGCCTAACGGGCTGGAGCTACGGCGGCTACATGACGATGTGGGCCGTGACGCAGACGCAGCGGTTCCGCGCGGCCGTCGCCGGCGCGGGCATTTCGGACTGGCTGAGCTACACCGGCGAGAACGGGATCAGCGAATGGATGGTGCCGTACTTCGGCGCCACCGTATACGAGAACCCGGCGGTGTACGCGCGGAGCTCGCCGATGAACTCCATCGCGCACGCGCGAACGCCGATGCTGATCGTCGTCGGCGAACGGGACGCGGAGTGCCCTGCTCCGCAATCGTTCGAGTACTGGCGCGGACTCCAGCACGAGGGCGTGAAGACGCAGTTGGTGGTCTATCCGGACGAAGGCCATCACTTCGCCAACCCGGCGCACCAGGCGGACGTCCTGCGACGTTCGATCGCGTGGTTCGATTCGTACCTCAAGCCGCGTCCGCCGGGCTGACCCGTCCGCATGGCTACGCTCACCGAATACCGTTGTCCACCGACGCGCATCCGAAGGTACAGGGGTGATCGAGTCGAGCGACGTCGCTCACTCCGTTGCCCCTTGACCGAGCGCCCGCAGGCGCCGCGCGATGGCATCCGCCTGCGGGCGCAACACCGGATCCGCGTTGTGCCACGCGGCGAGCGCCCACCGGTAGTGCGCGATCGCGCTGTCCGCCTGGCCGGCGCGATCGAAGGCGAGGCCGATGGCCGCGTGAAGCTGGGCGAACGTCAGGTAATAGCTCGACGCTTCGACGGGGCCGTGCAACGTCTCCTCGAGGATCGGGATCGCATCCCGCGCGCGATGCTCGGCCACCAGCGTCTTCCCGAGCTCGAGATTGATGCGGCTGTAGCCTTCGATGGGCGACACGAGCGCGGTCCGGTATTCGGCTTCCGCCTTGCCTAACTGCCCCCGCGCGGCCCAGAGCAGGCCGCGCACGTAGTGGACGAGCGTCCGGTCGCGAAAGAAGGCGCTCCGGGGTCCCCAGACGTCGCAGCTGTCGGCGATCTCCGTTAGGCGCGCCGTATCGCCGGCCGCCGCCAGCGCCGTCGCCTCCTGCGTCGTCATCCAAATGCGGTGCCGCGCCACCAGACCCGGCGCTTCGCGCGGAAAGTCCGGCGATGACCGCCACGGGTAGTTGGCAACGGAGTCGAACAGCAGAGCCGCCTCCCGATACCTGCCGGACTCGAACAGCACCTGCGCCACGGCAAGCAGAGAAATCGATTGCGGCGTCGAGAAGCCCGGCGGCTCCTCCTGGGTGACGCGTACCAATTCTCGAGCGCCTCTGAGTGCTTCCTCGAGGCGGCCCTGGTTGCGCAAGCTGATGATCGACCACCACAGCGCGTCATCGCGCACGGCGCGATTGCCGTATTGCGTGCGGTCAGAGACCATGCGATCGGCGGCATCGAACTGCCCGGCGCGCAACGCGAGCACCACGCGCGGAACCACGTAGTTGAATCCGTTCCCCGCATATCGCTCCGCGTTCCGCTCGGCGGCCAACGCGCTGTCGTATTTTTCCTCGCGCGCAAACACGTCCGACAGCGCCCACCACGCGCCGGATGCCCGCGGCTGCATCCTGGTCCACAGGCGCGCGATCCGTTCGGCCGCCGCCATCGAGTCTATGGCGGTGTACGAGCCGATCACCACCGCCAGCGCTTCACACGCCCGGCACGATGGGCCCTGGCCGCTGAGGCTCAGCGAGTCGAGCCTAACGGCGCGCCACAGATGCGGGATCGCATCGGAGAATTTCCCCTCCCAGGCGGCTGCGCGGCCGACGGCCAGCTCCGCGCCCGGCTCGGTGGGATATCGCGTGGCGAGCGATTCGGCAATCGCGAGCTGCGCCGGATCGTTCGTCTCGAACGCCCACGTGGATCGAATGATGAGTCGCTCGCGATCCGATGCGCGATCGGCCAAGCGCAGCGCACGCTCGAGGTCGCGTCGCGCCGCGAGACCGCTGTCCGCCTCCGACAGCCCTGCGTAGTACGCCGCCATCGCGAACGAGGAATCCTGTCCCAGCGCCGCGTGAAAGAGCTGGGCGGCCGAGAGCAGGTCGTCCTGGTAGTAGCGGCGGAGGCCTTCCTCATAGAGGCTCCGGGCAGCGAGCGACGTGGTCGTGACGTCGCCTAACGGTTGGCTGGGCGCACTGAGATCGAACTCCGCGGCCACGGCGGCTGTCGCGCGATCGGCAAGCTCCGAAATCGATCGGCCGCTGAACGACCGCACCGGTGTCGACGCGCCGCTCGCCAGGTCGACGCGGCGAATGTCGAGCCGCAGCGGATGTGCGGAATCGGGGCGCTGCGAGAGCACGGCCTCGATCAGGTCCTCTGCTCCCGCGTGTCGTGCGGCGTCGGAGATTGCAGACGGCGTCGCGGCGCGGGCGCCGAGTTGGCTCAGCACATCATAGAGTCTCGCATGGCTCACGACAGCAAGTCCCGGAACACGCGCGAGATCGGTGGCGAACAACTCGGCGAACGTGCGCACGGTGGACCCGGTATCGGCGCCGCTCGGATCCTGGATCCAACCAACCGCGACCACCGGCGGTGGCCGGTGCGCGGTGTGCGCCTGGAGGAGCAGCGTGGCGATGAGCGCGACGGCGGCGCCCGCGCCGGCGGTCACCGACGAGCGCCGGATGCCGAACCATCGCCGCGCGGGCCGGCGGGCCGCCGGCGACGGCGCCTCATTTCCGTTAGGCGCCGGCGCCGGGGCGGTGACAGCCTCATCCGGCGTCGACGCCGATGCCGCCGGAGCGGCGGCCCGGGCGCAGGCCGCCGAGCGAGATCTGACCGCGTCGACGAGCGCCTGGGTCTCCGCCGATGGCTCGATCTCCAGCTCGGCGTCCAGCCGGTGCGCAAATTCGGCGTACGCACGCACCGCGCTCGCACGGTCGCCCTGCCGATCGTAGAGCGCGACCATCCGCTGGAGCGATCGCTCTTCGGTGGGGGCAAGCCGGACGGCAAACCGCGCCCAACGCACGGCGTCGACGCCATTTCCGGCACGCTCGGTCGCGTCGGCGAGCGACCATGCCGCATCGATCGCGCAGCGCTCGAGGTGCGCGCGCGTCGCATCGAGCCATTGCTCGAATTCCGGCGAGGCATCCGCGATGAAGAACCCGTCGAGAAAGCTGCCCCGATAGAGGGCGAGGCCTTCATCGAGGCGGCCGCTCTCGAGATGGTCGATGAAGGCGCGCACATCGCACTGGATCGCGCCGGCGTCGAGGCCGATTTCGTCGGCGCCGCGATTGACGAGGACGTCCGCGCCCAACGAGCGACGCAGGAAATAGATCGACTGTCGGAGGGCCTGGCGCGCCTGAGCCTGGCTGAGCTCCGGCCAGAAGAGCGCGAACAACCGGTCGCGGCGCTGCGGCCCGTTGGCGGACTCGACGGCCAGATAGGCGAGAATGGCCAGCCGCTTCGGTTGGGCGAGCACCGGCCGAAATTCGCGGCCGTCCGAGGCGCGGAGCGCAAGTGCGCCCAACATGTCGAGTCGAATCATGAGGCTCCAAGCCGTAAGCCTCTACATTGCGCTCGCCAGGTCCAACGGACAAGGATATCCGGCTCTTTCGCACGGCGCTGTGACAGTATTTGTGCGGTGCCTCACGCCAGCCGCACGGCGGCTCCTCCGGCGCCGGTAACAAAGAATTCGGAGCGCGGGCCCGCATCCGGAAAATCGGTGCGGTAGGCAAGGGCCCAACGATCCCGGAACGCATCGGCGCTGTCGCGGTCCACGAGCGCCCACACGCTTCCGCCGAACCCGGCGCCGAACGCCGATGCGGCCGCGGCGCCGAGGGCGCGGGCGTGGCCCACGAGCGCGACGGTCTCGGGGATCTGGTTGTGCAGGGCGCGCTCGGCGGCCTGTTGCGAGCGCGCGACCTCGGCGCCGAACGCGGCGAGATCGCCTCGTTCGAGCGCGTCGCCGGCAGCCGGGATGATGACGTTGGTTTCGTCGTCGAACTGCTCGACGCGCTCGATGAGCGATGCCGGCGGAAGCTCCAGATCGCGCACGCTGCCTAACGCAGACACGAGGCGCCGGCGGGCATCGGGGGCGGAGGCGAGGACGGCGCCCATCGACGCGTCGGCGCGACCCGTGGTGCGGCGCCAACACACGAGGGCAGCCTGCAGCCGGCGCGAGACCTCGTTGTAGCGCTCCAGCGCCGCGCCCGTTTTCTCCGCTTGAACGCCGCTCGACGCGACGACGAACGTCGCGCCGGGCGGCATCGGGATCGCGCGCTCGAACGTGACGGGGCAGAACCGATACTGCACGAGCGCGTCCCGGCGCGCGGCGAGAATGGCCGTATGGTCTTCGCTGCCGCCGAAGGTGCCGACCCCCGCATCACCCGCCAGCGTGGCGAAATCGAGTCCGTTCTCGACCGCCCCCAGATAGCCGGCCAGGTCATCTGTGCCATGGATGGCCTGGCGGTACGCCGGCCGCGCGTCGAGCTCGTTCACCGCGCCTAACGCCAGGAACGTCATGACGACGAGCGCGCTCGAGCTGCTCACGCCGGCGGCGTGGGGGATGTCGCTCCAGAACGCGATGTCGGCGCCGCGCAGCGGGCCGCCGAAGTTCGCCGCGATGCGCCGGGCGACGGTGATCGGATAATTCGACCACGCGCCGGGCCGCGCGTGGACACGCGCCGAGAAATCGAATTCGGCGACGAGGTCGGCCTTGGCATCGCGGATACGCACCCGAGGCGCGTTAGGCGGATCGGCGTCGCGGATCCGGACCAATGCCGAAATACCGCGCTCCACGGCGCAGAGCAGGCTTCGCCCGCCGCCATAGTCCGTGTGTTTGCCCAACACCTCGATGCGGCCCGGCACCCAGAACGCCATGAGGGCGCTCCGGCCTGCGGGCGCGCCGAGCGCCGCGAGCTCGCGCTCGAGCACATCGAACGTCGCGCGCGAACCGACCGTCTGCGATGAATTCATCGAGGACATTGGCGCGACACGCTCACAGCCGCACGTCTACGTTGGACAACCTTGCGGCGACGCGCGGAATGTCCACGCGCCGCGACAGGTCGAGCACCGGCGCGTCGGCCGGGAGCACGGTGAATCGCATGCCCAGCACGTCGATCGCATATTGGACGGCGAGCGGCAGCTCGAGCTCGCCTCGCGGCGAGGGCTGCACGTCGCGACAGGCGCGAAAGAACTCGGACGTCAATCGCCACACGTTCATGCTCACGGGGAGCGACTGATCGAGTCGCGCGTACGCGGCTGCATCGGGCTTCTCGATCACCCGGCGCAGCGTGCCGTCCGGCGCGACATCCAGCATCGCGTACGCGGCGATGCGCTCCGCCGGAATGGAACCGTCGCGAAGCAGTCCCTCGCGCGAGAATCCGATCGCCGCCGGTCCGTGACTCGTTCGCAGGCGCGCCAGCGCCTCGACGGGATAGTAGTTGTCGGCATTGAGCACGACGAACGGTTCGCCGCGCGTGAAACCGTGTGCGGCGAGCACCGCATCGGCGGTGCCGATGGGCGCGGCCTGCACCGCGAACGCCACGCGCACCCGCGTCGGTGCAGCCGTGCGCGTGTAATGTTCGCGAACGGCGTCGTGTTCCGGCGCGACGACGAGACACACGTCGGTGAATCCGGCGTCGGCGAGCGCGCTCACCACGTAGTCGAGGAACGGGCGGCCGATGGGAATCATCGCCTTCACGCCGGCGTCCGCTGCCGCCGACTGCGCGACGCCTAACGCGACGCCGGCATCCGGCTCGCGCATGCGCGTGCCCAGCCCCCGCGCCAGGATCACGGCCTTCGTGCACTGGTGCTCGGCCGCCGCCGCGGCCGTGTCGGCGCCGGCCATCTCGGGCCGGTCGGCGGACCAGATGCGGCGCACGACGCGCCACAGCACGGCGCCGCTCACCACGAACGCGACCAGCCAGATGGCCGATTGCGTTAGGCGGCCGTACACCACGCTGCCGGTTCCGAACAGGCCCGCATAGACGAACACCACGCCGGCGGTCCAGCCGAGCAGCATCTGCGGCAGACTGTCCGGCGATGGCGCAATGCGCGATGCCGCGCGGATTCTGTTCCACCCCGGACCGGACGGTCTCGTGAGCTCGTAAAAGCGGAGGAGCGTCGCGTCGTCGGCCGGCGCGGTGAGCAACGTCACGCATACCCACACCGCCGTGGTGACGGCCACCGTCACGAGGAGCGGCACCGGGTCGGCGACGACCGCGCCTAACTTGCGCGCCACGAAGAACGCGATCGACACCGCGAACGATGACACCATCGCCGAGATCTCGCTCCACGCGTTGACGCGCCACCAGTACCAGCGCAGCAGATAAATGAGACCGGTGCCCGCGCCCACCGACAACAGGAGTTGAAACGCCTCGCTCGCCGTGGACAGCAGAAGGGTGAATGCGCCCGCCGCCACCATCAGGACGGCGGTGAGCGACCGCGACGCCCAGAGATAATGCCGCTCGCTCCTGCCCGGAGCCACGAACCGTTGGTAGAAGTCGATGATCAGGTACGACGAGCCCCAGTTGAGATGCGTCTCCATGGTCGATCGATAGGCCGCGAAAAGCGCGGCGATGATCAACCCTTTCATGCCGACCGGCAGCAGCGTGAGCATGGCCGGGTAGGCCAGGTCGTTGCCGATGAGCGCCGGGTCGACGTGCGGCATCGCGCGGTGGATGTCGCCTAACGTCGGAAACACCAGCATCGAGCACAGGGCAACGATGATCCACGGCCACGGCCGCAGTGCATAATTGGCGACGTTGAACCACAACGTGGCGCCAAGGGCGTGCCGCTCGTTGCGCGACGCCAGAATGCGTTGGGCGATGTAGCTGCCGCCGCCCGGCTCAGATCCCGGATACCACACCGACCACCACTGGATGGTGAGCGGAATGACGAGGACGGTCACGGTCAGCGAGGTGTCGGAAAAATCGGGCAGCAGATTGAGCGTGCGCGGGCTCACCTTCGCGAGCATGCCCGCGAGTCCGCCAACCTGTGGCTGATCGAGCGCTACCACTGCCGCGGCGATCACACCGATCATCGCCAGCGCGAACTGCACCAGATCGGTGGTGAGCACGCCCCACAATCCGGAGATCGATGCGAAGAGGACGCACGCGGTGCCGGCAATGAGCACCGTCTCGAGGCGGTCCCAGCCCAACATCACGTTGGCGATCTTGATCGCGGCGAGCGTCACGGTCGACATGATCATGATGTTGAAGAAGAAGCCCAGGTACACCGCGCGGAATCCGCGCACGAGCGCCGCCGGCTTCCCCGCGTAGCGCAGCTCGTAGAACTCGAGATCCGTGAGCACGCCCGACCGTCGCCACAGTTGGGCATAGAAAAAGACGGTGGCCATGCCGGTCAACAGGAACGCCCACCAGACCCAGTTGTACGACACCCCGTGCGACCGCACGAAGTCGGTGACCAAGTTCGGCGTGTCGGTGCTGAACGTGGTCGCGACCATCGACGTGCCCACGAGCCACCACGGCGCCGATTGCCCCGACGCGAAGAACTCCGCCAGGCCGGATTGCGACCGCCGAATGTAGAACAACGCCGGCAGGTAGCAGAGCGCCAGACTGACGGCGACGATGACCCAGTCGAGCGGGGTGAGCCTCACGTCAGGCGATCAACCGGTGCACGCGCGCGTGCCCGCGGCACCCGCGTCCGCGACGTGAATGACCGGCGCGGGGAATCATGCTGGACCGATCGGCGGCTGCGCGAGCGTCCCGGTCACCGCGTGGCTCGCGTCGGCGTGCACTCGAGCGTCACGACCTCGAACGGCGCGAGCGAGAAGCGGTGCTCCGCCCCCGCCGCGAGATCCAGGGCGCCCGCGTCGCGATGCGATGCCCACGGACTAACGGCCGCATACCGCCGCGGTGCGCCGTCCGGCACCTCGAACGCGCGCGCGACATCGAGCGCGATCTCTTGCGTCGCGTTGGACGGGTTGCGCAACGTGAGAATGCCCTTCTCCGGCGACCACGACGCCCAACCGTACGGCTCGAGCCGCTGCGGATCGCCGCCCACCCAGTGCGTGTCGCGCAGCGTCGCCGCGTTCGTTCGCGACCACGTCGCGCACTCGGCGATCGTGTCCCAGTCACGAGATGAGAGGAGCGCGGGTGTGACGTACATTTCCTGCAACTGGGTGCCGGTTCCGAAATAGCTCCGCACTTCACTCGGGAAATCGCCGCCGGGATCCGTCATCAGGTTGTGCGCCTGCTTCGCGTAGATCATCCCGTGCAACATGAGCGAGTTCAAGGGGAAGAGCGCGCCGGCGCGCACCACGTGGTCGTAGGTATCCGCGTCGCGATAGGTGATCCATCGTTGGCGCGACGAGCCGACGCCGGTGAAATCGTGATCGTCGCCGCCGCGCCAGATCGAATCGGCGTATCGCAGCCAGAACGGCGATGGATACGTTCCCGTGGTGAGGTTCACGTAGAGGTCGGGTTCTTCCGCGCGCAGCTCGCCGATGAGATGAATCGCGGCGTCGAAGTCGCTGTCGAACGGACTGCCGGGACTCGCGCTCGACGCATCGCCGGTGCCGTCGATCTTGAAGTGGGTGACGCCGTACCGGCGAATCATGTCGACGCACGTGTCGCGGAAGCGCTTGTAATAGATGGGACCGGACAACGCAAAGCCATCGGCATTCGTCTCGAACCCCTGCTGCTTCCCGTAGGCAAGCCGTTCCTCACGCGGTTTCCCGTATCCGCCCCACGGCGAGAGCCACACGCCCGGCGCGGCCCCGAAGCGGTGTGTGGCGGCGGCAACCTTCGTGAAGCCGTCCGGGAACCCGGCGTTGAAGTGCCACAACGTCGTGGGATCGTCCCATCCATCGTCGAACAGGAAGCTGTCCAGCGTGACGCCGCGGCGGTCGTGCAGCTCGCTGCCTAACGCTGTGATGGCGCCCAGCGCGTCGGCTTCGCTGTAGCGGTTGAAGTAGCCGATGTCGTACCACGAGTTGTAGTGCAGGAACGTCCGATACGGGTGCGCCCGCTCGCGCTCGACGTACGCCAGGAAGTCGCGCCGCAGCTGGCCGGGCCGCGTCACGCCGATCACGCTGCTGAGCTCGAGCGCGGCGCCGCGACGCAGCGGCAGCGTGCGTGTGGCGCGGCAGCGCACGTCGTCGCCATCGACGACGTTGTCGGCGAGCGGATGCTCGACCGCCACGTACGCGTTGCCGATCACCACCGGCGTGCCGCGCACCGTCCCCGGCACCATCGCGTTAGGCGCGCGGACGGCGAACATCGTCACCGAGCGCAGCGGCACATCGGCGCCCAGTGCGCGGAGCACCAGTTCCTGCCGCACGTAGGCGCCGCCGTCGCGAAGCACCGCGCGCCAGTCGGCTTCGATCCGGCCGGCGGTATCGCGCAGGCGCACCGTCACGCGGCGTCCGCCCACGCGATCGACGCCCCGCGGCGCGGCTGCGTTCGGCGCGAGCGTCTCGGTGACGGGCGCGGCCACGATGCGCATGTCGCTCGCATCGAGGGTGGTCTTGTCGGCGAAGGCGAGCGTGAAGACCTGCGCCGGAACCGGCAGCGCGGTCGTGTTCACACCGTCGGTGAGACGCAGCGGCCGCAGCGCCCCGCCGGCCGTGGTCCACGCGGCGGTGATGGCGTCGTTGCCCAGCAC
The DNA here is from genome assembly GCA_027307005.1 of Gemmatimonadota bacterium. GTDB lineage: Bacteria > Gemmatimonadota > Gemmatimonadetes > Gemmatimonadales > Gemmatimonadaceae > JADGGM01. The sequence goes on along the minus strand of DAHUXU010000539.1, from coordinate 3,975 downwards.
GATCTCGTCCGAGCGGCGCGACGGGGCAACGCCCGCCGGCGCGATGCCTAACGAGAGCGCGCCGATGCCGAGCACCAGGCCGCCGCTGCGCTCGAGAAAGTCACGGCGCGTGACGGCGGGAGATGGAGCAGGATCCGGCGGTACACGGTCGGGGTCGACGGCCAATGCGTTCACTCGATGGATGCGCCGTGGCGAGACTATCGCGCCGCAGCGGCATCGTCAATGGAGCCTGGCGCAGGAAAGCATGCGGCGCCGGCAGCCGGCTCGACAACTTCGTCTCTGCTCGCGGACGACGGCGAGGACACCGTCCAGCCGGTTCGTTAGGCGGCGCGCAACTCGCCGCCCGGGACAGGTTCGGTGTTCCGTCCGATGCGCTGTCGAACGTCACGAGAACGACGGTCGCCGCCAATCCCCCCGCTGTCTCGAGGGTCCTTTACGATCGACGGCACGGGCGACACAATCCTCGACATGCGCGGCTGGAATCGCTCGATTGCCCTCGAGGCCGTATCACTGACGGCGAGTGGCTGCCGCAATCTCTTGCGTTACAACACTTTAGCCCTGGCGGCCGCGCGCGGCGATTCGCCTCCGCAGCCAGTCGCCTCCCATTCATTCGAATCAGCCGCGCCACTCGATCGCGGATCGTGCAGCGATCCGAGCCACCTCTTCGTTTTCCTATCGTGACGACATCTATGCTCGATCACCACCGTCGTTCGATCCCACTGTGAACCGGTCTCAAGGAGTGCCCGTCATGCGCACGCGTTTGCTGCTGCTCAGCACCGCTCTCTCATTCCTGGCCGTCGGCACGACCGCGGCCCAACAACGGCAAGGACCGCCCGGACAGCGCCCGGGCGCTCAACGTCCCGCCGAGCAACGAGACAGCGGTGCGGCCGACTCCACGGCCGGCGTCGCGCCGGTCGAGCGTGTGTCGACCACACAGCACACGATCACTGTCGACGGAAAACCCGTCGCCTATACGGCGCGCGCCGGCACGATGGTGCTGCGAGACTCCACGGGGAAACCCGCCGCGACCGTGTTCTACATCTCGTACACGAAGGATGGCGTCGATGCCGCCAACCGCCCGGTGACGTTCTTCTTCAACGGCGGTCCTGGCTCGGCGTCGATCTGGCTGGACGAGGGCATCATGAGCCCGAAGCATCCGGAGATGGGGCCCGCGGGGTCTGAACCCGCGCCGCCGTACAACCTGGTCGACAATCCGAATACTCCGTTAGACGTGACCGACCTGGTGCAGGTGGACGCGATGATGACCGGCTACTCGCGCCCCGCGCCCGGCGTCAAAACCTCCGAGTTCACCGGCGCGGTGAACGACGTCGCGATGTTCGGGCAGTTCATCCGCGACTACCTCGACAAGTACGATCGTTGGGCATCGCCCAAATACCTCTTTGGGGAGAGCTACGGCACGTTCCGCTCGGCCGGTCTGGCGAGCGAGCTGCAGGAGCGGGAAGGCATCGAGCTCAACGGGATCATGCTGTTGGGCACGGTGCTCGACTTCCAGTACATCTCGCAGGAACCGACCAACGACATCGCGTACTCGACGTTCCTGCCGACGTACACGGCCACGGCATGGTATCACAAGAAGCTGCCGTCGAGCCTGCAGAGCGAGTCGCTCGAGCAGGTGGTGGCGCAGTCGCGCCAGTATGCGTTCGGCGACTACATGACCGCATTGGCGAAGGGCAACGATCTCTCGCAATCCGAGCGGCAGGCGGTGGCGCAGAAGCTGGCGCAACTCACCGGCATCTCCGAGCAGTACTTGATGAACACCAACCTTCGCCTCGACGCCGGCAGCTTCCGCACCGAGTTGCTGCGCGACGAGCGTCTGATCATGGGCCGGTACGACACGCGCCTAACGGGCATCAACGGCAACGCGGCCAACCAGCGGCAGGACTACGATCCATCCGACGCCGCGCCGTCGGGCGCGTTCATGGCGGCGTTCATGCGATACCTGCACCAGGATCTCAAGTACACCACCGACCTGCAGTATTACATGGGCGGCCACGCCGGCCGCTGGGACTACAGCTCGCTCAATTCGCGCGGCTTCCCGAGCGAAGTCGAGTCGCTGCGTCTGGCGATGGCGAAAGATCCGTACCTGCACGTCATGGTCGGCGCGGGCTACTACGACACCGCGACGCCGTTCGCGAACGCCGAGTATACGTTCTCGCATCTGGGGTTCGACCAGACGTACAAGGATCGCGTGCAGTTCAAGTACTACGAGAGCGGCCACATGGCGTACCTGAATCAGGCGTCCGCCAAGCAGCTCAAGTCGGACATCGCGAATTTCATTGCGTCGACGCAGCATCTGACGCCGGTCACGGCCCAGGCGACGCACTGAGCGGCGCCGAGCCGCCATCCGCCTAACGGATCGCCGCACGGCGAATCGCCCGGACGCGCACGATGCGTCCGGGCGATTCGTCGTTCAGGGGGTTCGCGCCGCAGCGGCGCGCGTGCCGCCCGTCAGGACTCGCGTTCCGCGACGAGCTGGACCAGATGCACCAGCGTCTCGGTGGTTTTCTCGAGACCCCGCCGGGAGTTGAACTCGAGCTTGCTGTGAAACTCGTGGCCGCCGGTGAAAATGTTGGGACACGGCAGCCCGCGGAACGTGAGGCGCGACCCGTCGGTGCCCCCGCGGATGGGTTTCAGGTACGGCGTTAGGCCGGCGCGCCGCGCCGCGTCCAGCGCGAACTGCGTGACGTGCGGGTGGTGTTGCAGCACTTCCTTCATGTTCTTGTAGTTCTCGCGGACGTCGATGGTGAACCTGACGCCCGGATGGGGCGACGCCGCGTCCCGGGCCAACGTCCGCAGCAGCGATTCCTTCGCCTCGAGCCCCTCCAGGTCGAAATCGCGGAGCAGGACCTTGACCGTGGACTGCTCGATGTCGAGCGAGCCAATGTACGGATGCACGAAGCCCTCGCGTTCCTCGGTGGTCTCGGGCAGCATGTCGCGGGGCATGCGCGCGAGGAAGTCGGCCATCGCGTACATCGAATTCACCATCACGCCTTTCGCCGTGCCCGGGTGCGCACTCTTCCCGTGAAAGGTCACGGTGGCCACGCGCGCACTCCATGTTTCGTCGCTCACTTCGCCTAACGTACTGCCGTCCACGGTGTAGGCGAAATCGGCGCCGAACGCGGCGACGTCGAACTGCTCGATCCCGGTCCCGATTTCTTCATCCGCCGTGAACGCCACGCGCACGCGCCCATGGGGCACGTCGGGGTTGCGCAGCAGGACATCGACGAGCGTCATGATCGCGGCCACGCCGGCCTTGTCGTCGGAGCCCAGCAGCGTGGTGCCATCGCTGGTGATGATGTCGTCGCCGATCAGCTCGGCCAGCACCGGGTGCTGATCCACGGTGATCACCTGCGTCGCATCGCCGGGGAGCACGATGTCGCCGCCCTGGTAATTCCGATGGATGACCGGCGTCACGCCGGCCCCGCTCACCGCCGGCGACGTGTCGACGTGCGCGATGAACCCGACGGTCCGGGCGCGCCTCCCGTTAGGCAACGTCGACGGGAGCGTCGCGTACACCATGCAGTGCTCGCTCACCGTCACCTCGGCGGCGCCCAGCTGCTCGAGCTCTGCCGCGAGCAGGTTCGCCAGCGTCCACTGCGAGCTGGTGCTCGGCGTCGTGTGCTGGTCTTCGCTCGACTGCGTATCGATGCGCACGTAGCGCAGAAAGCGATCGACGACGCTTTCGGTGGGTGGATGCAGGGGCGCAGGCATGCGTGCAGTGGGTGTGGGTGATTGCATGCGGAAGTCTACTCCCTGCCGCACCGGACGTCAGTCCCGCTTCCGGCTCTGGTGATGCGGCGCGCCCGCCCGTAGCATCCGGGCCATGGCTTGCCCGTCCCCGCTCGACGCCCTCCAGGAGATTCGCCCATGCGCTTCCAAGCGCGCTGCCTGCACCACACTCTCGCCCAACGCCATCGCCGGTTCCCGTGGTCGCTCGGCCTCGCCATGGCCGCG
>DAHUXU010000526.1 GCA_027307005.1 Gemmatimonadota bacterium | reverse complement strand
CGGCGTCGAGCAGCGCGCCGCGTTGGGCGCGAAGGCCGCGCCCGGTGCGCCGTCCGGCCGTCCCGATGTGCTGCTCCTGAGCGCCACGCCGATTCCGCGCTCCCTGGCGCTCACGGCGCTGGGGGATCTCGACGTGAGCGTGTTGGACGAGCGTCCTCCCGGCCGCCTGCCGGTGAAAACCGTCCTCCGCCCGTCGTCGCGCCGCGGCGCCGTGCTCGAAGCGGTCGAGCGCCAGCTGGCGGAGGGGCGGCAGGCCTACGTGGTGTATCCGGTGATCGAGGAATCGGAGAAGACCGACCTCAAGGCCGCGGCCACGATGCACGCCGAGCTCGCGCGCGGCCCTTTCGCGCACCGGCGCGTGGCGCTGCTGCACGGCCGCCTGCCGCCGGACGAGCGCGACCAGGTGATGCGCGCGTTCCGCGATCACGAGATCGACGTGCTGGTCGCGACGACGGTGATCGAGGTCGGCATCGACGTGCCCAACGCGACGGTGATGGTGATCGAGCACCCGGAGCGCTTCGGCCTGTCGCAGCTCCACCAGCTCCGCGGCCGCGTCGGCCGCGGCGGGTCGGCCAGCTATTGCATTCTGTTAGGCGACCCCGGCCCGGAGACGCGCGCGCGGCTCGAGGTGTTCGTCGGCACGGACGACGGCTTCGAGATCTCCCGCGCCGACCTCCGGCTCCGCGGCATGGGCGACCTCTTCGGCGCGCAGCAGAGCGGCGAACCCACCTTCCGCATCGCCGACCCGCTCAAGGACGAAGCCCTGTTCGCGATCGCCCGCGCCGCCGCCGAAGAGATCCTGGCATCCGACCCCGATCTGCGGGGCCGCGAACACGCGCCGCTGCGCGCTGCGTTAGGCGAGCGGTATCGCAGGGCGATGGAGCTGTTTCGCGTCGGGTAAGGCGGACACGGCCGGACAAAGCCGGATACAAAAGCGACAGGCGGACAAGGGCGCGGACACGGCCGGACGGGGCCTGACAAAAAAAATGAAACTGAAAAGTGGATAAACCAACGACGTCATTCTGCGCGGTGGAGAAAGCGTGGCGGCGAGGCCGGCATCACGGCGTTGGTCTTTTTGTTTTCACAAAACAGCGGCTCGATTTTCCGTTAGGCAAAGCCTTCAGCGCAGCGCGGTGTATCCGCGTCCACCCGTAGTTCTCCGGCTGTGTCAGGCTTGTCCGGGTTGTCCGCCTGTAGTCTCCGGCTGTGTCAGGCTCTGTCCGGGTTGTCCGCCTTACGGTGTCCGCTCTTGCAGGCGCTTCTTGATCCGCTCGAGCTCGGCGTTCGTCTTGTCCAACTGGTCGCGCAGCCCTTTGATCTCCTTCTGAAGATCATCCTCGCGCTGCTGCGCTTTCTGCGCGTCGGCCAGACGCGCCGAGTCGCTGGACGCCACCACCGGCGCCCGTTGGGCGAGCGAATCCAATTCGGCCGCGATGCGGCGCAGCGTCGCCGCTTCCGCCCGGTGGAGCGACACCGTCGTGTCGGAGAGATATTCGTCCAGGCGCTCCGTCGCTGCCCGCGGACTGCCGCCGCGATTCGCCGGATCGAGCTTGAACAGCGCCCGCCAGTACGCCGCCTCGCGCGCCTCCGGGCTCGACGGATAGCGCTGCGTGAACGCGTACAGCGCCTTGTCGG
>DAHUXU010000514.1 GCA_027307005.1 Gemmatimonadota bacterium | reverse complement strand
CTCACCGGCGCCGCGGCGCGCCGCGCGGTCGACGAGGTGCTCGCCGCGACGGAGCTGACGGACACCGGCGCCAAGATGGTGGGCCAGTTTTCCTCGGGCATGCGCCAGCGTCTGCTCATTGCGCGCGCTCTGCTCGGTCGGCCATCCATTCTTCTGCTGGATGAGCCGACGCGCAGTCTGGATCCGATCTCTGCGCGACGCTTCCGCACGTTCCTCCGCGACGAGATCGTACGCCGGCGTGGATGCACGGTGTTGCTCGCGACGCATCGGGCCGAGGAGGCGCTCGAGCTGTGCGACCGCGTGGCGGTGCTCGATCGCGGTCGCGTCTCGGCTGTCGGCGCGCCCGATGTGCTCATGCGGGACATCGTCGGCGCACGCTACCAGCTGCGAGTTCAGGACGCTGACCGAGGGGCGACCTGCGAGCTCGCGCGGATGTCGCGCGACCGCGTACACGTCATCGCGCACGACGCGCCGGACGCCGAGGGGTGGGTTGCGGTCCATCTGCAGATCGCCGGGGGCTCGACGGGCGCCGCCGCGTTCCTCGGTGCGTTAGGCGAAGGCGGCATCCCCGTCGCGTCGTTCGAGCGCGTGACGCTCGCGTTGGACGAACTGATCGACCGCGTCGTGGCCCGCGGCGCCGGCGGGGTGCGCCGTGGATAGAATCCGCGCGCTGCTCAGGGCGAACTGGCAAGTCGGTTCGAGCTATCGCCTCGACATGGCGGCCTCGCTCGCCGGGCTGGTCGTCACGGTCGTCCCCGTGTACTTCGTCGCGCACGCGCTGCAGCCCATGATGGCGGCGTCGATCTCGGCGCAGGGCGGCCAGTACTTCGGCTTCGTGCTGGTCGGCATGATCGCGTTCACGTTTCTGGGCGTCGCCGTGAGCGCGCTCCCCAAGGTCATTGGCGCCGGCATCGCATCCGGCACGCTCGAGGCGTATCTGGCGACACCGGCGCCGCTGCCCACCATTCTCGCCGGCCTCGTGTCGTACGAGCTGCTCTGGTCGGTGGCGCGGGCGCTCCTGGTGTTGGGCGCGGGGGCTGCGTTAGGCGCACACGTCGCCTGGGACCGCTCGCTCCTCGCGCTGGGGGTGCTCGCGCTCATCGTGCTCGCGCACCTGCCGTTCGGCATCTTCGCGGCGGCGCTCGTGCTGTGGTTCCGCACGACCGGCCCCCTGCCCAAGGGAATCCTCGCCGCATCCGGACTCCTCGGCGGCGTCTACTATCCCACCCAGGTGATTCCGGCGTGGCTGCATACGGTGTCGGCCGGACTGCCGCTCACGTACGGATTGCGCTCGCTGCGGCGGGTCTTGCTCGATGGCGCCTCGTTGGGCGCCGTCGCCGGCGATCTCGGTGTGCTCGCGGCATTCGCAGCAGTGTTGCTCGCGGCGAGCCTGTGGGCGTTCGCCCGCGCGCTCGGCGACGCCAGACGGGCCGGGACGCTGGCCCAGTACTGACCGGCGCGCTTTCCTGCCCGCCCCGACAACCGCCGGGTCGGGGCATTGGCCGTGTTGCCGGCGATGCGGGTTCGTGCTAACTCTGTTGGTACAACCCACACGAGGCGTCTATGGCCCTGTCGCGTCAGTCAGGTTTGCCCCGTTCGATCATCGCGCTCGTCGCCGTGCTCACGCTCGTGGCATGCGGCGGGTCGTCGTCGCCCACGGCGCCGACGCCCATCGAGCAACTGCCGCGGGCGCTCACCGTCAACGAGCAGCAGCTCATCGCGCAGTCCAACGGGTTCGCGTTCGCGCTGTTCCAACAAGTGGCGGGCGAGGCGCCGGACTCCAACCTGTTCCTGTCTCCGCTCAGTGCGTCGATGGCGCTCGGCATGACGATGAACGGCGCCGAAGGCAGCACCCTCGACGCGATGCGATCGACGTTAGGCTTCTCGTCGATGACCGTGCCGGACGCCGACACGGCGTATCAGAGCCTGATTTCGCTGCTGCGTGGACTGGATCCGCACGTCGACTTCCAGATCGCCAACGCCATCTGGTATCGGCAGGGATTCAACGTCGAGGCGAACTTCCTGCAAACGGACAAGCAGTACTTCGACGCGACCGTACAAGGACTCGACTTCGACAGTCCGTCCGCGGTCAAGACGATCAACGCGTGGGTGTCCACCAGCACGAAGGGCAAGATCGACGAGATCGTCGACAGCCCCATCGATCCAAACACCATGATGTTCCTGACGAACGCGATGTACTTCAAGGGCGCCTGGGTGTACGACTTCGACGCGGGCAAGACGAGCAGCCAGCCGTTCAACATGGCGGACGGCTCATCGACGTCCGTGCCGATGATGGACCTTCCGGCGGTCACGGTGCGGTTCGCCGCGCCGCCAGGCTACCAGGCGGTGGAGCTGCCCTACGGCGGCGGCGCGTTCGTGATGGACGTGGTGTTGCCTAACGCTGGAACGTCGCTCGACGCGGTGGTGGCCGGGCTCGCCGGCGGCGGTTGGTCCGCGCTGCTCGCGGGCATGGACAACGGCACGGGCGAGGTCGAGATCCCGCGGTTCACCTTGACGTGGGGCGCGAGCCTCACCCAGCCGCTGACTGCGTTAGGCATGGGGATCGCCTTCGGGGACGATGCCGACTTCACCGGCATCGCCCCGGACACGGGCCTCACCATCACCAACGTCCGGCAACAGACATTCGTCGAGGTGAACGAACAGGGGACGACAGCCGCGGCCGCCACGAGCGTCGCCGTGGGCGTCACCTCGGATGAGACTCCGTTTGTCTTTCGGGCCGACCACCCGTTCCTGTTCGTGATCCGCGAGCGGCTGTCCGGGGCGATCCTGTTCATGGGAGAGCTGCAGCAGCCTGCGCCGTAGTCGACTGCCTCCGGGTCGATCGACGTACGAGGCAAGGCCGCCGACGCGCGCTCGGGAGCGAGTCCGGGCGCGCGTCAGCCTTGTCCACTCTCATACAAGCGGGCTCAGCAGAGGCACGCCCGACAGCACGTCAACAACACGTTTTGTGATTTCGCAAGCACGTTTTGTGATCGAAGTGCACTTTAGGGACATCTCGGTTGCGCGCGTCGTGCGACGAGCGAGGGGCGTCCGGATCGGCAATCCGCACCGGGCAAGGCCGGCGGATGCCTGAGCGAGGAGGCGGGTGTCGGGCATCTACGCTCATAGGGACGCGGACACAGCACGGGCACAACGGGCACGGCACGGATCGCGCGGCTGCACGGACCAACGCACGTGTGTGGGGACTCTTTGTTCTCCCGCAGCAAGCGCCATCTGTTGCAGCAGAACAATCCGTGCAGTGCCCGTTGTGCCCGTGCTGTGTCCGCGTCTTTATGAGCGTAGATGCCCGAAACGCGCCCTACCATTGACTCAGACGCGCTTCGTTAGTGGGCAACGATTGGCCTACCCGCGCGCTCGTTCGATGACACCGCTCCCGACACCACCCTTACACTCGGCCCATGCCGAGTGGACAGGCCAGACACCGGGAGGGTACACACCGCGATGGCGATCAGACGTCCCGTGTACACGATCGACGACCTCGGCCGGCTCCCCGACGACGGGAGACCTCGCGCCGTCTTGACGCTGGATCTTGCGGAGGTCTTCGCCGGATTCGACTGAAGAGCCACCTCACCGCTTGGCCCACGATGGTCGTCAGGCGGGCGGCAGCAGACTCGCGATGCGCTGTGCGATTTCCTGCGCCGCGTGCGGACGGCCGCGCGCGGCCGCATGCGCGGCGGTCACCGCGAGTGCGGCGGAGTCCGCGGTTAGGCGCCTGACGTCGGCGTCGAGGCGCTGGGCCGAGAACTCGGATTGCGCCACGGCGATCGCCGCGCCGGCGTCGGCCAGGACCCTCGCGTTCGCCGTCTGGTGGTCCGCCGCCGCAGTCGGCAACGGCACCAGAATCATCGGGATCCCCCACGCGCACAGCTCGGCGAGCGTGAGCGCGCCCGAGCGCGTCACCGCGAGATCCGCGGCGGCGTACGCGCGCTCGATGGCCGAGAGGTACGGCACCACGCGCACGCGCTGCGCGTCCAAGTGCGCGTATCGCTCGTGCGAGGCGCGTCCGGTCGCCCAGATGAGATGCACGCCATCGGGCAGGCCGCGCTCGACCCACCCGGCGAGCGCATCGTTGATCGGACGCGCGCCCTGGCTGCCGCCGAACGCCAGCACCACGGCGCCGCCGGTTTCCGGAAATCCCCACTCCCGCCGCGCCGTCGCCCGAGCCGGCCGCGGCTCGGGCGGCGGCGCGATCGGGTTCCCGGTTTCGCCTAAACACGTCGTCGG
>DAHUXU010000504.1 GCA_027307005.1 Gemmatimonadota bacterium | reverse complement strand
GGCGCCAGCACCGGCGCCGCGGCCGCGCTGCACGCGGCGTCGAAGCTGCACCACGTGTTCGCGGTGGTGTCGCGGGGCGGGCGTCCCGATTTGGCGCGCGATTGCCTGAAGGGCGTGCGGGCGCCGTCGCTGCTCATCGTGGGCGGCGACGATGTGCCGATCATCCCGCTCAACGAAGAGGCGTGTCGGATGCTCGGGTCCACCGCGCAGCTCGTCGTGGTCCCGGGTGCCACGCATCTGTTCGAGGAACCGGGTGCGCTCGAGGAGGTAGCGAGCCTGTCGTGCGACTGGTTCATCGACCACCTGCCGCCGCCCGCGCGCGGTGCGTGAGATGTTGTTCGCGGACCGCGCCGACGCCGGCCGGCAGCTGGCCGAGACGCTCCTGGCGCGCCTGCCGGGGCTCGCGGATCAGCGTCCCATCGTGCTCGGCGTCCCGCGCGGCGGGGTGATCATCGGCCGCGAGCTCGCGCGTGCGTTAGGCGCGCCGTTGGACGTGATCGTGGCGCGCAAGTTGGGCGCGCCGGGGCAGGAGGAGCTCGGGATCGGCGCCGTGGCGCCGGAGGGCACGCGCGTGCTCGACCAGGAGATCGTGGCGGCGCTCGGCGTGAGCGACGCGTACATCGAGAAGATCACCAGGCGGGAGCGCGCGGAGCTCGACCGCCGGATGCAACGCTATCGCGAGGGGCGCCCGTTTCCCGATCTGGCCGGCCGCGCGGTAGTGCTGGCGGACGACGGACTGGCGACAGGCGTGACCGCCCGCGCGGCGCTCGCGTCGGTGCGCCGCGCGAAGCCGGCGACGCTCGTCTTCGCGGCGCCCGTGTGCTCGGAAGACGGGTGCCGCACGCTCGGCGCCGAAGGATACACGGTCGTGTGCGTGTACACGCCGCCGGACTTTCGGGGTGTGGGCGAGTGGTACGCGGACTTCGAACAGCTGACGGACGAAACGGTGATCGCGGTGCTGCGGCAGGCGGCGGCCGGTCCGCCGTGATCGGTGCTCAGCCGGCCGCGGGCTCCTGCTGCGTTAGGCAGTGCAGGGTGCCGAGTCCCCAGACCAGGTCGACGGCGTGGATACCGATCACCTCCCGGCCGGGGAAGAGGCCGGCGAGGATTTCCAGCGCGTCGCGGTCGCGCCGGTCGTTGAACGTGGGCACGAGCACGACGTCGTTGGCGATGTAGAAGTTGGCGTAGCTGGCCGGGAGCCGCTCGCCGTCCATCATCACGGGTCGCGGAAAGGGCAATTTCACCACGCGCAGGCCGCCGGAGCCCCCGCGCGCGGCGAGCTCGAGCCGGCGGAGATTGTCCGCCGAAGGTTCGTGATTGGCGTCCGCGGGGTCGGGTTCATAGGCGAGGGCCACAGTGTTCGCGTCCGTGAAGCGCGCGACGTCATCGATGTGGCCGTGGGTATCGTCGCCGACACAGCTTCTGCCTAACCAGATGGTGCGATCGATGCCGAGGTACTGGGCGAAGGCGCGCTCGTAGCCGGCCTTGCTCAAGCCCGCATTGCGGACTTGCTCCGCTGACAGCAGCCATTCTTCGGTGACGAGGAGCACGCCCTCGCCGTTGGTTTCGATGCCGCCGCCCTCGAGCACGAGCGGCTCGCCGGTGTCCGGACGCACGGCGCGTCGAACAGGCAAGCGGCTCAGGTCTGCGATGCGATCGGCGACGCACGCGTCGCGCGCGTAGTTGTCGTACTTGGCCCAGGCGTTGAATGTCCACGCCACCCACTGGATGTGCCCGTCTGCGTGCCTCACTGCTGTCGGTCCTGAGTCGCGGGTCCACACGCGGTCCGTCGGAACGAGGTGTAGCCGGACGCGGCGCATGTCGATGCCGTGTGCGCCTAACGCACGGCGCGCGTCCTCACGCACGTCCTCGTTGTGGCACAAGATCTCGACCAGTTCGTGCGCGTGGAGCGCCCGCACGATTTCAGCGTACACCCACGGAATGGCGGCGAACTTCCCGGGCCAATCGGGCTCGTGATGAGGCCAGGCGAGCCAGGTGGCCCGGTGGCGGGACCACTCCGACGGGAAGCGGCCGCCGGAGGCGGCCTGAGGGAAGCGGGCTTTGCCCTGGGGGAAGCGGGAAGGGGGCGGGCTCATCGCGCAGCGAAATGTTTTGGGTGTGGCCGCAACGATTCGCTGCAAGCCCCGTGACGCTCGCGCCTAATGTTAGGCGAAAGCGGGAGGGGGTTCCCATGCGGGTTCACGACTATCGCGACCTCATCGTTTGGCAAAAGTCCGTCGACCTCACGCAGCACGTCTACGAGCTCGTTCGACGATTCCCGGCAGAAGAACGTTACGCCCTTGCGTCGCAAATGAGGCGCGCAGCTACCTCGGTCGCATCGAACATTGCCGAAGGGAACGCC
>DAHUXU010000455.1 GCA_027307005.1 Gemmatimonadota bacterium | reverse complement strand
CCCCTCGGTGTCGAGGCTGCTCGACGCGATGTGTCCGGCGAGCAAGGCCGCGGGCGGACAGAGCATTCTCATCGGCAGCGTGCACGATGCAGACACCGGTGTGCCGGTCGCATCCGCGACGCTGACGCTGTCGTGGTCGGACCTCGCGGTGGAGAAAAAAGGCGTGGTCCAGACGAATCACGTGGTGCCTGTCACGAGCACAGCGGACGGCTCATACGCGGTATGCGGAATTCCGGGCGACGCCGTCGTGACGATGCGGGCCGTTGCCGGCCGGCGCGCGAGCGGCATGCTCTCGGTGACGATCCCGGCCCAACGGGTCGTGAGGCAGGACGTGTCCGTTGCACTGGGCGCCGACTCCGTGGCGTCGGATGGGACGGCGCGCACGGCATCGCTGGACGGCGTCGTGACTGACACCGCTGGTCATCCGCTCGCCGGCGCCCAGATCGAGCTGGCCGGAGTTCAGGGCGCGGCCCGAGCGGACGAGCAAGGTCGTTTTCGCCTGGCGCCTCTTCCGGCCGGCAGCTGGGACGTGCAGATCCAGCGCATCGGCTTCTTGCCGAGCCGAGTGATCGTCGTGTTGCATCCGAATCGAACGACGACGCGGTCGTTCGCGCTGCGCGTTGCGACGACGGTGCTGGACACGGTTCACGTGCAGGCGCGGCGGCACGACGCGTACGCGTTGCAGCAGAAGGCGCGGCAGTATCCCGGCGCGACGTTCTTCAATAGCGCCGCCATCGACTCGCTCCACCCCACGCAGGTCACCGACATTTTGCGGCGGGCGCCCGGCCTGCAGCTGGTGTATCCGGACTCGGGCGGGCCGCCGCTCGTGCAGATGACGCGCTCGCGCTTCACCGACTTGATGCACGCGGGCATCTGCCCGATCGAGTATTACGTGGACGGCGTCCCGTTCCAGATGGACAACAGCCCGGATGCCTATTTCAAGCCGGGCGAGATCGCGGCGGTGGAAGTGTACGACGGCGCCGCGAACGTGCCGCCCGAGTACCAATCGGCGTCGGCGGCGTGCGGCGTCGTGGTGATCTGGACGAAGCGCGGCGGCTCCTGACGCCTGACGCCTAACGCCTAACTGTCGACTGCGGCGCCGAGGTGCGCGGCGAGGCGCGACGCGGTATCGCGTACGCGATGCGGCACCTCGTGATCGCCGGTGAGCACGCGGCCGTCCACGGCGCGGAGCACGCCGGCAACCGTGACCAGCCGGGCCGGCGTGCCTCCTAACGCGAACACCGCCGCGGCCTCGGGGTTGGCGTCGCCGAAGCCGGCCGGCAGCGGGAACGCGGCGAGATCGGCATCCTTGCCCGGCTCCAGCGATCCCACGCGGTCATCGATGCCGAGCGCGCGCGCGCCGCCTAACGTGGCCAGCGTGAGCGCGTCGCGCGGCGGAAGCGCCTCAGGGCGGCCCGTGCGCACGCGTTGGGCGAGCGCGGCGGCGCGGGCCTCCTCGAGCAGATCCATCCGATCGTTGGACGCCATCGAGTCGGAACCGAGTCCGACCGCGACGCCGGCGGCCAGCAATCGGTCGAGCGGCGCGATGCCGTGGCCGAGCTTTGCGTTGGACACCGGGCAATGCGCTACGGTGGCCTGCGCCGTGGCGATGGCGGCAATGTCGGCGTCGTCGATGTGCACGGCGTGGATGAGCAGCGGGCGCGCGCGCAGCACGCCGAGCGATTCGAGGAGCGCGATGGGGGACCGCCCGCGCGGCGCGACGGCGATGCCGCGGCGGCGCAGTCCATCGGCGAACGGTCCGTCGCCGTCGCGCACCAATCGCGTTTCCGCATCGCTCTCGGCGATGTGCACGGCCAACGGGTAGCCGGCGCCGGCGGCAGCGATGAACAGCGGATCGCTCACCGTGTACGGCGCGTGCGGCGAGATGCCGAGCCGCACGAGGGGCGTCTGCCGCGGCGCGAGCTCCGTCAGGCGGAGGCGCAGCGCGGCGATGGCGTCGGCCACGCGGGACTCGTCCGGCGACGGCGAGAACACCTCCTGGTACACGATGCCGCGCACGCCCATCTCGCACATCGCCGGGAGCGCGGCGCCCGAGTCGCACGTATCGCCATACGTGGTGACGCCCGCCCGCAGCCCTTCCGCGATGCCTAAC
>DAHUXU010000437.1 GCA_027307005.1 Gemmatimonadota bacterium | reverse complement strand
TCACTCACCTAGACACCGCCGAGATCTATGGTCCGTACACCAACGAGGAACTCGTCGGCCGAGCGATCAGGGATCGCCGCAGCCAGGTTGTGTTGGCGACAAAGTTCGGCCTCGTCTCGCACTCCAGCGGCGGCCCGGGCGTGCTCGACAGCAGTCCCGCGAACGTCCGTGTGGCGGTCGAGGGGTCCCTGAGACGGCTCGGCACCGACCACATCGACCTGTATTATCAGCACAGGGTCGATCCCAAGACACCCATCGAGGAAACCGTCGGCGTTCTGGCCGAACTTGTCGGCGAGGGGAAGGTCCGCTACATCGGTCTGTCCGAGGCCGGTCCCAACACAATCCGCCGCGCCCACGCTGTGCACCCGGTGTCCGCGCTGCAGACCGAGTACTCACTGTGGACGCGTGACCCGGAGGCGGAACTGCTGCCGCTGCTGCGCCAACTGGGCATCGGCTTCGTTCCTTACTCGCCGCTCGGCCACGGCTTTCTTACAGGCGAGATACGCTCGCCCGAACAGCTCTCCGACGACGACTGGCGCAAGACTAATCCGCGCTTCTCCGGCGAGAACTTCAAGCGCAATCTGCGCATCGTCGACGAAGTAAAGGCGGTGGCCGCAGAGGCCGGCGCGACGCCGGCGCAAGTGGCTCTGGCCTGGCTGCTAACGCAGGGCGACAACATCGCCCCGATTCCTGGTACCAAGCACGTGTCCCGCGTCGAGGAGAACATCGCGGCCGACCGCGTCGAGCTGAGCGCCCGTCAGATCGACCGACTGAACAACCTCACTCCGGCTGCTGGGGAGCGACACGAGGAGGGCAACATGGCCCGAATCGAGCGATGACGCTGAAGCGACGGTGCATAGGCGCGGGACTGTTGAGCTGTGTCGCCGGCGCTGCCATGGAGCCACGCACGAAGCGCCTGCGGAGCAGGCGCAAATCCTCCGATCGATCAGCCGCGGCGCACGTTAGGCAGCGCGCCGTGATGCTAGTGCGTTGCGAGTAGTCCCTCGACGGAAATGTCCTCGTCGACCTCGGGCCAATGAATGCCCACACCGCCGCCGATGAGCCGATAGTTCGCCCGCGCGTCGGGCGAGGCCTGGTACAGCAGAGGAAACCAGGCCAACGCTACCGCGACTTCCCGTCCATCCGCGAGCCGAACGTGCAGCGTGTCGACGCCGCACGCAACCTCGACGGCTCGCGGTTCGAGCCTAACGGCTGAAGTACTCATTCTCGCCAGCCTTTGACAGCGGTGCCGTTCCTCACGATACTTCCCATCAGTGCGCCTGACAGGGCGCCTCCAACCCGCGGCAAGGGAACGATTCCCACCTGTCACACACTGAAATGCGGTGCTGTGCACCTTCTTTCAGCCTGATCGCGCAGCGGGTACAGGCGTTTCGTGAAAGGAGGCGCTATGTCCGCTGCTCGAGATCTGCCCGCCCATCCGTCCCTCGACTCTCTTCGCAAGCAAGCGAAGCGACTCGCTCGCGACGCCGCCGCCGGAAATGGCGACGCCATCGCCCGCATCAGAGCGCAGTTGCCGCACGCAGCGCTGCCGTTGTCCAACCGCGACGCGCAGTTCGTCATCGCACGCGAATACGGATTCGCCGGCTGGCCGGCACTCACGGCCGAAGTCGAGAACCGCCTGGGCCACGGGCTCGACCGGGCCGCCGCAGACGCACGCGTGGCGATTCACAATGCAGATCATGATCGGTTGCGCGCGCTGTTAGGCGAATACCCGGCGCTTGCCTCGTGGCGCGACGACCGCGGACGGACACTGCTCGATGCCACCATGTCGTACGCGATGGACTGCTCGGATGCCGAACGCGAGCGCATCTACACCCGGCCCGTTGCCGCCGAGATGCTCATCGACGCCGGCGCAATGGTCGAGCGTACGACCTGGGAGCAGGCGAGAAAGCCGGGCGCATCGGGCATGCTGCAGGTGCTCGCGAAGAAGACCGCGCCGCCGCGATCTCTCGACGTTCTCGCCGCACTCGGCGACGCCGCTCCGGTCCGCGCACGCCTCGATGCCGCCGCGCCGAGCCCGGACGACGGCGAACCCGACGCGCGGTTCACGTTAGGCAACGCGTTGATGAGCGCGTGCCGATTCACGCACACCGCCGTCGCGCTCCTGCTCCTCGAGCGGGCGATCGCCCTCGATCCCGAGCTCGGCCGTCGTATCGATCGCTGGCAGAACCGCGAGGCGTTCGTCGCCTTTCTGATTCGACATCCGGGCGCCCTCTGGCACATGCGGCCCGAGACGACGCTGTGGCAAGCGTTCGTGGAACTGCAGTTGACGGACGCTCTCGATCGGAACGATCTCGCCACGTTTCGCGGCTGGCTGGACGACGAGCCATGGGTCCTCGACGCCCCGTTCACGATTCTGCAAGCCGAGTTGATGCTGCCCGCCTGCTACGAGAAGGATCGAGGGGAGTTCATCCGGACGTTGCTGGATCGCGATCCGGCGATTCTTCACACCCAGGCGCCGCCCACGCCGCGGTCGTCATTGATCGCGCAAGCACTGTCCTATGGGAATGTCCACCTCGTTCCGCTGTTGACGAGGATCTGGCCGCTGCCTAACGATTTACCGCATGCCGCCGGCGTGGGCGACGCGACCGCGGTGGCTCGCTGGTTCGACGCAGCCGGCAACCCTGCGCTGGGCGAGCTGGCGCAACACTACCCGCACAGTGATCCGCACTTTCCCCGTGCCGACTTGCACTGGGGGCCGCCGACGACGCAGCAGACGCTCGACATCGCACTCGCGTGGGCCGTTCTCAACTCGCACTTCGAGATTGCCACGTTTCTCCTGGAGCGCGGCGCCAACATCGACACCGATTGGGCAACGCACGAGCCGGCGAGCATTCTCCACGAGGCCGCAATTCACGGGAATCTGGATGCCGTGACCTTTCTCATCGATCACGGCGCCGACTTGACGATGACGGACTACCGGTATCGCTCGAACGCCGAGGGTTGGGCGCGCTACGGATCACACGATGAGCGGATGGCGGACGTCCTTGCGTCAGCCGCCGCCCGTGCGCGTCCCCGGATCGAGCGTTAGGCAGCGTTGGAGCCATTGATCTGGCGCGGTGCATGCCGCATGCGCACCAGCAGCACCGCGCCGGCAATCCACAACACCAGCACCGTCAGCCGGAATACCAGTGTCGAATCGAACGTGAAGACGTGCCCGGCCGCAACCCCGAGCGAAGGTACGATGTCTTTCATGTTGTTGAAGGCGGCGTGCATGAACATCGTGAGCAGCAAACTGCCGCCGGATCGCCAGTAGAGCCAGGCGAGCGCGATCGAATACGCGGTCAGCTGCAGGGCGTATAGCGGGAACGACTGGTGATAGGTGTTTGCTCCGGGGGTAAAAAAGAGCGGCAGGTGCCACGCCGCCCAGATTATGCCGACGCTGACGCTCGCCGTCTCGAGGCCCGTGCGTTCTGTTAGGCGCGGCAGGAGGTAGCCGCGCCACCCGACTTCCTCGCCCACCTGCCCGACCGTCGACAAGACGGTCGCCGCGACGAGGATTACCGGATGCGTCTCGCCGAAACGTGGCCACGCGCCGGTCGTGGCGCGGACCAGAACGGCCCAGAGCGCCCACGTGCTGACGAAGGTCAGACCCAGAAACGCGCCGACGGCAGGTCCTGTGCGCCGCTCTCGTTCCATGCCTAACGCTCGCACCGGGCCGATGCCGGCGGTCGCCGACAGCCGTGGTGAACGGGGCGCCGCACGCTCAGCCGCGCTTCAGAAACCTGAGGTAGAACGCGGCGAAGATGAGCACGATTCCGGCGTTCGCCAGCAGCCGCTGCCCCGATCGACCTTTGAAGAACAGCACATCGACCGCGACGATCACCGCGATCATCACGACGATATACGATATCGTGGCCGTCGAAC
>DAHUXU010000429.1 GCA_027307005.1 Gemmatimonadota bacterium | reverse complement strand
GTTCGACGGGACCGCGAGCTTCCGAGCCATCGTGCGCGGGCACGCTGAGTACCGAGCTCAAGCATGCTGATCCCGAGGTAGGCTCGCAGTTTCGTCTTAGAGTCGCGACAGTGCCACGGTGCTTCGTTAGACGGAGCACCGAGCGGAGCCACGCCGTTCATGCCCGTTCCGAATGCCGGGCCACAGCCATAAGATTGTCCTCCCGCGAATCGGCCGATCTTGCTCGGCGGCCGCCTCTCGCCCCGTACACGTCCGACGTTCAATCGTTAGGCAAGCGGCCGCATGCTCCGCATCATCGCGATGGTCGGGGACGTCGAATCGTCCACACACCTCCGGGCCGCTGTTGGGCGCTCGGCGCACCTGCGGTTCGTTCGCGACGCGGACGAATTCATCGAGCGTGCGAGAGCAGAGCCGCCCGATAGCATCGTGGTGGGTACGGACGAAGCGGCGCAGGCCGACGTGCGCTTCGCCGTGCGCCGGTCAGTTGAGCGCTTTCCGACGACGGCCTTGTTCGCGATTTGCCACCTGGTTCCATCAGATATGCGAGTCCTCCACCAGGCACATTACCTGGATGCGGTGGACCTGCTCTTCGTCCGAGTCGAAAGCACGGAGATGACGCGCGACCGATTGCTTCGCGTCGAGCCTCGGCAGCGTGCCGATATGCTCGTGCGGCGCATCGTCTGCCCGATCGCGCCCGACTGGCTCGAACCCCACATCGAATGGTGCCTCACGCACGATGGTAGCGGTCGGCCGGGCGTATCGTCTCTTTCGAGATCGATGCGGATGCGACGCGAGACCTTGGCGCGCCTGTGTAAGGCGCGCGGCGTCTGTACGCCGCTCCAATTGATCTCCTGGATGACTCTCCTTCGGGCAGCGGCCCGCCTGACGATGCCCCGCCCCAGCTTTCCAGCGATCGCTCATGAGCTCGGATTCCCGTCCGGTGACTCCCTCACGCGTCTTTTCGCGCGGTGCGCGCGAACGACGCCCACGCACGTCCGAGAGACGGGCTTTGACTCGTTTGCCGAGCGCGCGTTGCGAGCAATGCTCTCTCCGCGGCAGGCGCGGAGGCAATGCTCCCGCTCGGCGCGGTCCAAGTCGGAACGCGGAAACCGCATCTCGGTCCGTTAGCAAGCGAAGGGCCCATTATGCTCGAAGTGCACCGATCACAAATCGCGCGGTGCAGGTCACATTTCGTGCTTGCGCTGTCCCTGCATGGACGTGTACGCTGCTGCCCGATTTTGCAGCCGATGCGTCGCTTTCAACATTCGCCGACGAGCGCTGCACCGAGCGAGGGTGCTCCATGTCCGATGTCGGAACCAGCCCGGGTGCCGTGGCACTCGAGGGCGGCGTGTCGCGCGACTACCTGCTGCATCACCGCGTGTGCCCAACCGTCATCACCGCAGACGGTTCGCTCGTCGTCGCGGTTGCGCCCGATGCGCTGGTTCCCGAAGCGCTCGATGACCTCGGCCTCGCCTACCGCCGGTCGATTGTCCCCGAGCTGACACCACGAGACGAAGTCGAACGGCTGATCGCACGCCTTACGTCCGGCTCCGATGCATCGCTCACCGTTGGGCACGCCGAGCAAGATGACGAAGCTCTCATAGCCGATGTCCGCGACGTAGCGAACTCAGCGCCGGTGGCGGCGTACGTCAATTTTCTCGTGGGCGAAGCCGTGCGCGCGGAAGCGAGCGATATCCATCTCGAGGCGACGCGGACCGGCCTCCAGGTGCGTTTCCGGTTGGACGGCATCCTGCTGCCGGCACCCGCCGCGCCTGTGGGCCTCGAAACCGCGATTCTCTCCCGCCTAAAACTGATGGCGGACCTGGACATCGCCGAGCGACGTCGGCCGCAGGACGGTCGCATCCGTGTGCGACTCGCCGACCGGGAGCTGGACGTGCGCGTGTCCACCGTGCCGACGCTGCACGGAGAAAGCGTGGTGCTGCGCGTGCTCGATCGGGGCGGCCGCCCGGTCGGTCTCGAGGCGCTCGGCATGCCGGCGGCGATTCTCGACCAGGCGCGGACGCTCGCCAAGAAACCGCACGGCATGGTACTGGTCACGGGTCCGACCGGTTCAGGCAAGACGACCACGCTCTACGCAGCACTGAGGCTGCGCGATGCGGGGGCCGAGAAAATCATCACGATCGAAGATCCTATCGAATATCAGTTGCCGGGCATCACGCAGGTGCCGGTGCACACGCAGGCCGGCGTGACGTTCGCCGCCGCACTGCGATCGATCCTGCGGCAAGATCCGGACGTGATCATGGTGGGCGAGATGCGCGACGGTGAAACCGCGTCGCTCGCCGTGCAAGCCGCGATGACGGGCCACCTCGTGTTCTCCACGCTCCACACGAACGACGCGTTAGGCGCGATCCCACGGCTCGTGGACCTGGGCGTGCCGTCATACCTCGTTGCGGCGACGGTCGACGCCGTGATGGCCCAGCGTCTCCTGCGCCGAGTGTGTTCCAACTGCGTCGAGCCGGTCGATGCTGCGGCGTGTGAAGCGCATGCGGCAATTCCGGCTGCGCTCCGCGCCGGGCCGATCGTGCAGGGTAGAGGATGCGCCAAGTGCCGGCAAACGGGCTATTCCGGCCGGCTTGGCGTCTTCGAGCTCATTGTTCTCTCTGATGCAATGCAAGACGCAGTCTCGCGACACGCCTCGCGCGCCGACCTTCGCGACTTGGCGGAGAGCGGCGGATGGCATCCACTGTGGGACGACGCCTGGGCCGAGGTCGCTGCCGGACTGACGACCGTCGAGGAGGTGCTTCGTGTCGTGTCGGCCTAACGCGATCGTGCCGCGTCACCGCGGCTTCACGCTGCTCGAGCTGCTGGTCGTGCTGGCGATCATCGCGACGCTCGTCGCGGTTGTGGCGCCGTCGATCTTCCGCAACGTCGGCGACGCCAAGACGGCGGCCGCCAAGAGCCAGCTCGAAATCTTCGGCCTCGCACTCGACGCGTATCGTATCGACAACGACACGTACCCCACGTCGGACCAGGGCCTCGCCGCGCTTCGAACGAAGCCCACGTCCGGCAATGCCCCGCGAAACTGGCGCGGTCCGTACCTCCGAAAGGACGTGCCGCTCGATCCATGGGGACGGCCGTACGTGTACGTCGCCCCCGGCATCGACAACCCGACATCGTACGATCTCTACACGTTAGGCAGAGACGGCAAGGCGGGCGGCTCCGACGAGGACGCCGACATCACCTCGTGGGGCGGCCCGATGCATCCATGACCGCCACGACGCGCTTCGCGTATCGCGCCGCCCGCGCGGACGGCGCCTTCGAGCACGGCGTCCTTGCCGCCGAGAGCCGCGACGCGGCGCTGCGCGCGTTGGCTGCGCAGGGGCTTTGGGCGGTCGACCTGAACGCGGCCCGCTCGGATGACGAGCTCCGCACGCGTCTCTCCATTGCCGATCTGGCCCTCGGTCTCCGGGTACTGGCGACGCTGCTCGAGGGCGGCCTGCCCGTGAGCAAGGCGCTCGCGGCGATGCCGGAGCTCGCCCCCGACGCGTGGGCGCCCGCGCTGCCTGGCCTTGCGCGCGGTGTACGCGAGGGAGCGTCGTTAGGCGCGGCGCTCGAGCGGAGCGGTCTCGCGATCCCGGCCGTCGTGCTGGGCATCGTGCGTGCGGGCGAAGCCGGAAGCGGGCTCGCGCAAGCGGTTAGGCGATCGGCGGACCTGATGGAGGAGACGGCGACCACCCGCTCGGCGATCCGCGCGGCGCTCGTCTATCCGTGCATCCTCGCCGTGGCGGGCACGATCTCCGTCGGCATTCTCGTCGGCGTGGTGCTGCCGCGATTCGCTGCCATACTCGCAGACCTGGGCCAAACGCTCCCGCCGACCACGCGTTTCGTGCTCCAAGCTTCTGTCATAGCGCGAGTTGCGGCGCTTCCGGCCGGTGTGGCGACACTCATTGTATTAGTCGCGTGGCGGGCGTGGGCTTCCACGGAGGCCGGCGCCACACGCTGGCATTCCATGCTGCTCCAAGTCCCCGTGCTCGGCAAGATTCGCCGGTCTGCGGCCACGGCGCGCGTGTGCGCTGCGTTGTCGGCGCTCCTCGAGAGCGGTGTGCCGTTGCCCAACGCCCTCACCCATGCCGCGCGAGCATCCGGTGATGCGGCCATTCAGGAACGGGTACTTTCCGCGCGGACGTCGGTCGTTGCCGGCGCGCGCCCATCGGCGGCGTTCCTAACGGAAGATGCGCTGACATCGGTTGCGTCGCGCCTCGTCCGCGCCGGCGAAGAGACCGGCGCGCTCGCGGCGATGCTCGCGCACGCGGCGCGGCTCGAGAACGAACGCGCCACCCAGCGCGTGCGCGCCGCGGTGCGGCTCCTCGAGCCGGCGCTCATCCTTGCCTTCGGCGGTCTTGTCGCGCTTGTCGCAGCCGCTCTCCTGCAAGCCATCTACAGCGTTCGGCCAACATGAGGGCCAGACGCGCCGTCACGCTCATCGAGCTGATCGTCGTGTTCGTCCTGCTCGGCCTCGTGGCCGGTGTGGTAGGTCTAACGATTCATACCGCTCGGCCCCCGGTACAAACAGACCCGATAGTCGCAGCCGTTGCAACAGCCCGCGACTCCGCCATCCGCACCGGTCACAGCGTGACGATCATGCTGCACGTGAACGGCGCCGAGCACGAAGCAACTGCCGGCCCGGACGGTGTGGTGCGTGCGGACTCGACGCTCCATATCGATCCCCTCAGTGGTGAGCGCAATGCAGCCCCGTAAGGCATCGCGCCGCCGTGGGATGGTGTTGCTCGAGGCCATCGTCGCGTTGACGATCCTCGCGATCTCGGCGACGACGATGGTCTCGCTGGCTGCGAGCTCGCTGGGCGCCGTATCGCGGGCCGCGAGGCTCGACGGTGAGACGCAGCGAGCGAGTGCGTTGTTGGACGCGGTCGCATTGTGGCCTCGCGCCGATCTCGACCGACACCTCGGCGACCGTCCCGAGGGGCCGTGGGATCTCCGCGTCGATCGCCCGACGCCGACGTTATACGTGATCGCGTTGCGCGACACTGCGAGTGGCGCCCTGCTACTCGCGACATCGCTCTATCGCCCGCAGGCACCCAATGCGCCGTAGCGCCTTCACGCTCATCGAAGTGTTGGTGGCGCTCGTGGTCGGCGCGATCGTGCTCCTCGGCGCACACCAGGTGCTCTCGGTCCTCACGGATCAATCGCACGCACTTGCGGCCCGCGCGGCACAGACCGACCGCGATGCGAACGGCGAGCGCATGCTGCGCGATCTCGTTGGACAGCTCGAGCTGGGGTCGCCGGGCACCGTCCCGTTCAGCGGCTCGCCGGATAGCGTCCAGTTCTCAAGCTGGTGCGAAACGCCGTCCGGCTGGCTCGAGCGCTGCGTGGTGATACTTTCGTTCGCGGCGGACGGCGACCACGAAGCTCTCCGCGCCCAATTGGGTACGATTCCACCACTCGACCTCGTTCGCGACTTGCACGGCGGCGCCTTTCGCTACCTCGAGAGCGCCGCCGGCGGCGGCCAGTGGTTCCAGAAGTGGGGCACCGGCATCACAGCTCCGTTAGGCATCGATGTCGTACTCATGCGCGATGATGCCGTGGACACGATGCTCCTGCGGATCGGGCCGCGCGGATGAGCGCGCGACGTCGCCGCGGTTTCGTCCTGCTCGCCGTGCTGTGGGTGATGCTCGGTGTCAGCGCAATCGGCTTCGGCCTTGCGCTGCTCGCGAGACGCGCGGCCGGGACCGCATACAACCGGCGTGCCGCGACTCGAGCGATGTGGCTCGCGGAAGACTGTGCGAGCCGGGCCGAGGCCGCGATCGGCGACGCGCTCGCGCACGGCCGCGGCGACAGTTCCGCGACGGCCGACGTCGTTCGACAGTCGTGGGCCGGCCTCGACACGGCAGTCGCCACATCTGCTCTCATGCGGGATCTACCGTGCGCGCGCACGCTTCTACCGGCGGGCACCACAATCGACGTCAACACGGCCGACGACAGCATGCTCGTGCGCCTGTTCGTAGCGTTAGGCAACGCGCCGGCCGCCGCTGACTCGCTCGCCGACGCCATTCTCGATTGGCGCGACCCCGACGACGTACCTCGGCCCGGCGGCGCGGAGGGGTCGTGGTACCTGGCGCAACAACGCAAGCCGCCGCGCACTGCCGCACTTGCCGACGTGCGCGAGCTCGCGCGCGCGCGCGGCTTCGAGCGGCTAACGGGTCTCGATTCCGTGTTGGGCGTCGAGCCGTTTCGTATCGTGCTTGACCGCGCTCCGCTCGCGGTGGTGGCTGCGTTGCCAGGATTCACAGGAGAAGCCGTCGCGCGCGTGGCCGACCATCGTGCGAGCGGCGTCCCGATTTCCGATCTGCTCGCTTTGAGCGCCGAGCTCTCGCCGGCGGCCCGCGCTGCAATGTTGGCCGACTATCCGGATCTGGTGCGACTGACGACGTCGGAGCCCGATGCGTGGATTCTCACGGCGCGGGGCACCGCCGGTTCGCCGCCGGTCACGGTTGCACTCGAGCTCGAGCTCGTGCGCGCCGGTGACCGCGCCGCAATCATACGCCGCCGGACGTGGATCCCATGATCGCGCTCCGTCCTCGCCTCGGGTTAGGCATCGGTCGTCGCCGCGTGAGCGCGGTATTACTCGTTGGCGAAACGATTCGCTGGACGGCGGTGCGGGCGCGCTCGGACGATGAGCCTCTGGCGCGCACACTCGAGGCGTTGCTGGCCGAGCGCCCGCGGTCGCGGGTGCGTAAGCCGACCGTGACGGCGGCCATCGGTCCTCGCGCCGCGCAGCTCAAGCTCGTATCGGACCTGCCGCCGCTTGCGCAGCCGGCTGCGCTCGCCGCGGTCGTTCGCGAACACGCCTCGCGATTCTTTCTCAAGAACGGCGTGCCGCTTTTGTTTTCCGCCGCCAGGGCAACCTCCCCAACGAGCGCATGGGTCGCCGCATTCGAGGAACCGGTGGTACGATCGGTCATCGACGTGTGCGCGTCGGTCGGCCTCCAGCTGCAGATGGTGACGGCGACGGCTATCGCGCTGCGTTTTGCGACGTCCGCCGCGACGATCACGTGGAGCGATGATGACGTTAGCCTCGCCATCACGTACGTCGATGGATGCCCTGCCGTCGTTCGCTCTGCGTCGGGTGTCGGGACGTCGGATGCGTTGCCATCGTTCGCTCCTCCCTTCCGTGCGCTTACAGGTCGCGCGGAACAGTTCATGGACGCCGCGGGCGCCGCCGGTACGCCGCGCGCCGAGCCCATCGCGCTCCGTGGATCTGCCATACGCCTAACGCGAGAGCCATCCCGGCGGCGCCTGGCTATTTCAGGAACGGTGTGCGTGATAGCGATCGTTGCGGCGCTCGCCATGCCGGGCCTCGCCTCATGGCAGGTGACGCGCTCGGCGAACGCGCGAGCGGCCGCTGTGCGCACGCGGGTTCGCGGCGTCGAGCGCGATGCGCGTGATCTCGCATCCGTCACGGCGGACTTGAGCACGGTCGCTTCGTTCACGCAGTCGCGCCGATCCATCACTGTGCTATTAGCCCAGCTCACGCGCGCACTGCCCGACGGATGCGCTCTCCTTGCCTTGCAGCTCGATAGCGCCGGTGCCGGCAACATCGTCGCTGTTGGGCCGCGTGCGTCAGCGTTAGTCGACGCGGTCGAGCGCGTGCCGGGAATCGCGTCGCCCGAGATCGTCGGGCCAGTGACGCGCGAGACGGCGGCAGGCAAACCGCTGGATCGCGTCACCGTGCGCTTTCATATCGTACCAGAGGCGACGCGATGAAACCCACGTTCATAGCGGCAATCTCTACTCGCGATCGCCGCGCGCTGCTCGTCGGCGTTGCATCGATCGGCGGACTCTTGGTTGTGGGGCGTGCGCTTCCCGCGTGGCG
>DAHUXU010000428.1 GCA_027307005.1 Gemmatimonadota bacterium | reverse complement strand
TGGCGCGTCCGGCGGCGCAGGCGATGGGATTGGCCGTGTACGAGTGTCCATGGAACAGCGTCCGTCGGCGATCCTGACTGCGAAAGCCCTCGAAGATGCGCTCCGTGGTGACCGTGGCGCCGAGCGGGAGCGCGCCTCCCGTTAGGCCCTTGGACAGGCACATGATGTCGGGCGCGACGCCGGTGCGCGCGCAGGCGAAGAGCGGTCCGGTGCGTCCGAACCCGGTGAGCACCTCGTCGGCGATCAGCAGCACGTGCGCCTTGGCGCAGCATTCGGCGAGCGCGCGCAGCGTGTGCTCGGACCAGAGGCGCATGCCGCCGGCCCCGAGCAGCAGCGGTTCGACGATGAGGGCGGCGAGCTCGGAGCCGCGCCGGTCGATGAGCGTGCGTAAGGCGGCGACGGTGTCGCCATCGACGGGATCGGGGAGCCGCTCGACGGCCCAGAGGCGGTCGGCAAAGGGATCGGTGAAGGTCCCGCGGGCGCTCACGCTCATGGCGCCGAACGTGTCGCCGTGATACGCATGTTCGATGGCGGCGATGAGCGGACGGCTTTCGCCGTTGTTGCGCCAGAACTGGAGCGCGGCTTTGACGGCGACCTCGACCGCGGTCGAGCCGTCGTCGGAGAAGAACACGCGCGTTAGGCCGGGCGGCAGCACATGCACGAGCTCGGCGGCGAGGCGCGCGGCGGGTTCGTGCGTGCACCCGGCGAAGATCACCTGCTCGAGCGTACCCGCCTGCTCGGCGATGGCGGCGGCGATCGCCGGATTGCAGTGCCCGTGAAGCGTGACCCACCACGAGGAAATCGCGTCGAGCAGGACGCGGCCGTCGGCGGTGTGCAGGCGCGCGCCTTCGGCGCGGACGATCGGGACCGGCAGTGGTGCGGTGCCGTGCTGGGTATACGGGTGCCAGACGTATCGCGCGTCGAGCGCGGCCCACGCGGCGGCCGTCACGAACCGCGCCGCGGCAGCAGGTCGCCGAGCGCCTCGAGCAAGCGCGCGATCTGCTCGGGCGTGTGCGCCGCGCTGGCGGTGATGCGCAGCCGCGAGCTGCCTAACGGAACGGTCGGCGGCCGCACGGCGCCGACGAGCAGGCCGCGCGCCCGCAGCTCGGCGCCCAGCCGAGCCGTCTCGGCGGCGCCGCGGATGATGACAGGAATGATGTGCCCGTCGGCGCTGCCGACGGCATCGTAGCCGAGCGTGCGAAGTCCGTCGCGGATCGAGCGCGCATTGACGCGCAGCGTGTCGCGACGCCACGGTTCCGTCTCGAGGATGCGCAGGGCTTCGAGCGTGCCCGCCGCGAACGCGGGCGGCGCCGCGGTGGTGAACACGAACGCACGGGCGCGATTGAGCAGCCAGTCTCGCAGCGGCTGCGAGCCGGCGATGAACGCACCGGTGGTCCCCATAGCCTTGCCAAGGGTGCCCATGGCGACGTCGATGTCGCGCTCGACGTCGTAGTGCTCGGCCGACCCGCGGCCGGTCGCGCCTAACACGCCGGTGCCGTGCGCGTCGTCGACGTAGGTGTACGCACCGTGCTCGCGCGCCAGCGCCACCAGCGCGTCGAGCGGGAAGACATCGCCGTCCATCGAGAACACGGCGTCGACCACGATCCATCGACGACCCGTGTGGCCGGCGTCGTCGCGCAGTAGATCATCGAGCCGATCGATGTCGAGATGCGGAAAGATCCTGACCTCGGCGCGCGACAGCCGGCATCCATCGATGAGCGACGCATGGTTGAGCGCGTCGGCGTAAATGATGTCGCCTCGCGACGCCAGCGCCGGTATCGCGCCCGTGTTGGCGGCGTACCCGCTCGAAAACAGCAGCGCGGCTTCGGTCCCCTTGAACGCGGCGAGCGCTCGCTCGAGTTGCTCGTGGAGCTCGTTCGTCCCGGAAATGAGTCGCGCCGCGGCCGCCCCCGTTCCTTCGCGCGCGAGCGCGGCCGCTATCGCATTGGCGATGCGCGGATCGCCGGCCAGGCCCAGGTAGTCGTTAGACGAGAAGTCGACCGCGGCGCGCCCGTCGGCGGACACAGCTGCGCCGCGGCGGGCGTGCACCGCATGCGTCTGGCGGCGCAAGTCCGCATGGTCGAGCACGGCGAGGTCACGGCGGAGCAGAGTGTCGAGCGCCGAGGAAGATGGTGCGATCGCGCGAGTTGGCATGGTGCGGAGACTACGCGCGCTGATGACGCGCGGTCAAGCGCTTGCAGGACGTTGTATTGACGGAGCCAGTGCCTCCGCGTAGCATCGCAAAATGAAGGGCGCGCGCGGGCGGCTCGCGATGCGACCAGATCTGGCCGTGGAGCACGGAGTGAGATCGAATGAGTAGCGACGTGACGCGTCGAGAGTTCGTGATTGGCACGGCGGCCGCGGCGGCGGCCGCGACCATCTGGCCGCGGCGCGCGCTGGCCGCACGGCGGCGCTGGCTCTCGGGCGCTGCGAGCGACCCCAGCATCGTGCGCCCATTCGATCTGGCGCGCGTGCAACTGCGCCCGGGTCCGTTTCTCGATCAAGCGGAGATTGCGCGCCGTCATCTGCTGAGCGTCGATCCCGACCGGCTGTTGCACATGTTCCGCGTCACGGCCGGTTTTGCATCATCGGCCCAACCTCTCGGCGGTTGGGAAGCGCCGGTGAACGAGCTGCGCGGGCACTATACCGGGCACTTCATGTCGGGGTGCGCGCTCATGAGCACGAGCATGCGCGATCCGGAGCTGCGGAAGCGCGGCGCCTACGTGGTGAGCGTGCTGGCGCAGTGCCAGCAGGCGCACGGCAACGGGTACGTCAGCGCGTTTCCCGAGGAGTTCTTTGACCGGTTGCGTGACGGGAAGAACGTGTGGGCGCCGTTCTACACGATCCACAAGATCATGGCCGGGCTGTTAGACACATACACGTACACCGGCAACGCGCAAGCGATGGCGGTGCTCACGGCACTGGCCGCGTGGACGCGCGGGTGGGTCTCTCCGTTAGGCGACGAGGCGATGGCGCGCGTGCTCGAGCGCGAGTACGGCGGAATGAACGAGGTGCTGTACAATCTCTCGGCCGTGACGGGCGATGCGCAGTGGGCGCAGCTGGCGCACCGGTTCGATCACGAACGGGTGTTCGCGCCGCTGGCCATGGGGCGCGACGAGCTCAAGGGACTGCACGTCAACACGACCATTCCGAAGATCATTGGCGCGGCGCGCCGGTACGAGGTCGTCGGCGATGCGCGGTACCACGCGGTCGCCGATTACTTCTGGCGAGAGGTCACGGGGCATCGCGCGTACTGCACCGGCGGGACGAGCAACGGCGAAGGATGGCAGGCGGAGCCCGATGTACTTTCGACGCAATTGAGCGGATACACGCAGGAATGTTGTACGACGTACAACATGCTCAAGCTGACGCGTCACGTGTTCGGGTGGACCGCCGATCCGCGGTGCGCGGACTATTACGAGCGCGCGCTGTTCAACGGCATCTTGGGGACGCAGCATCCGGCGGACGGGATGACGCTGTACTACGTGCCGCTCGCGTCGGGCTACTGGAAATTGTTCGGCCATCCCAACGAGTCGTTCTGGTGCTGCAACGGCACCGGACTCGAGTCCTATTCGAAATTCGGCGACAGTATCTATTTTCGGGATGACGCCGGCGTGTACGTGAACCTGTTCATCGCGTCGGAGCTGGACGACCGCGAGCGGGGCGTGCGCTTGACGCAGGAGACGCGGTTTCCGCTCGAGGAGTCGACGCGCCTCACGGTGCACTGTGCGCACCCGGTACGCTTCGCGATGCGGGTGCGCGTGCCGTACTGGGTTGGGCGCGCGGGTTCGGCCACGCTCAACGGACGGCGGCTGGACGCCTTTGCGGCGCCGAGCAGCTACCTGGTGGTCGACCGCACCTGGAGAGACGGCGACCGCCTGGAGATGACGCTGCCGATGGGGCTGCACGCAGATCCGACGCCGGACAATCCGGCGGTGCAAGCCCTGATGTACGGCCCGCTGGTGCTCGCCGGCCGGTTAGGCAGCGCCGGCTTGACACCCGATGTGCTGCGCGCCGAGCCCACGAAGCCCCGCACCGTCCCCGAGTACAAGGCCGATCCCGTGCCGGCGCCGTCGTTCACGGCATTGGGCGCCGATCCGTCGACGTGGATCACGAAGCGGTCGGCCGCCGGAGCGCCGCTCGAATTCCACACCGTTGGGCAGGCGACGGACGTGACGCTGGTGCCGCTCAACACGGTCATCGACGAGCGGTACGCGGTGTACTGGAACGTGACGCCGCGCGGCGCATGAACGGCCGACGGCGCGGGGCCGAGTGACGGGTCCCGTCTCGCGGCGGGACGCCCTCAAGATCCTTGGCGCGACATCCGCAGGCGCGCTCCTCGGCGCGCCTAACGGTGGGTTGGGCGGCGCAGACTCCGTGGCGCGGGCCGCGGCGCCCATCCAGGTGCTGCCGCTCACGTCCACGAGCGAGGTGTTCGTTCCGCCGCGCGGACGCGCCTACGACAAGTTCAGCTTCGATTTCCCCGAGCCGTCGGTCGCGTTCCAGGGCTACCGCTTCGGCGTGCTCGTGTTCACGTACGAGAACGTCTACGGGCTGGACGGCGGCGCAATGCACGCAACATCGGTCGCCGATGGCGTGCGCGTGGTTTGCGATCGGCTGGTCTGGGCGGGCGGACAGGAGCGCACGTCGGGTCGGGTCACGCTCAACCTGCGCCGCGACGGCGAGCGCGCGCTGACATGGACCGTGCGCGCCTCCATGCCGACGCGCATCAAGTCGATCACGACCATCGTGCGCGGCGTGCCGCGCGGGCGCGTCTCG
>DAHUXU010000382.1 GCA_027307005.1 Gemmatimonadota bacterium | reverse complement strand
CCTCGTGCGCGCGCTCGGCCGCCGCACGGCAAATCGCGACGACGCCTAGGATGCTGCGCAGGAAGCATTCGTGCGCCTGCTGGATGCGAACCCGCGCAACCCGCGTGCATGGCTGTACGCGGTGGCCAGCAACCTGGCGCGCGACCGCGCACGGCGGCTGAGTCGCCAGACCGCACTGGTCCCAGCCGAATCGCTCGCCGATGCCTCGGTTGGGCCGGAACTGGATCTCATGCGGGCCGAGCGACGCCGATCGGTGCAGGTGGTGCTGGCGATGTTGCCACCGCGCGACCAACACCTGCTGCTGCTCCATTATGGTGGTGCGTCCTATCGCGAGATCGCGGCGACGTTGGGCGTCGCACCGGGATCCGTCGGCTCGCTGCTCACGCGTGCGCACCGGCGATTTCTCTCCTGCTACGAGAGTCGACATGACACGACGGACGAATCAGCCCAGGCCTAACCGCGACGCGCATCCGGCCGAAGGCGACCTCCGGGCGTACCTCGACGGCGAGCTGACACCGTTCGCCGCGATGCGCGTTGCGCTGCACATGCATCGATGCGCATCGTGCGCGCGGGCCGCTGCCGAATTGCGCGACGTCGATGTCCGGGCTGCTTCCCTGCTGCGTGAATTCATGCCGCAGCGCGCCAGGCCGCGTCGGCGCGCGCCGCGCGGATTCGGGTTCGCGCTGGCCACGGTTGCCGTATCGGCCTTGACCATCGTGCTCTGGACCGGTACGAGGCCAACCACGCACGCCAGCGCCTCCGGCGCGTATCGTGTGCACGACATCTGCTGCTTCAACCTCGACGGCGGCGCGCGCGCCGACGATGGAATGCTCACCGTGAGCCGTGCGGGCGAAGTCGTCGATTGCGTGTTGTTGTACGAGGATCGCGCGGGACTGCGCCGCTTCGCCCAACGCGACCCGCTGCGGTTTGCCGGCGGGGTCGCCGCAGCGCCGGGATGCACGCCGAACGTGTTGGCGGATCTGCAAGCGGCGTCGCCGACCGCGTGGCGCGGGTCGTGACCCGCGTCCTGCTCTGCGTCGTCGCTGCGCTTTTCGTTAGGCACCGAGCCGTTGCCGCCCAACAACCCGCGAGGGCGCCGCACGACACGACGCGGGCCGCGCGCGACACCGCCAGGGTCGACAGCACGGCGAAGCGCCTGGCCACCGTCGTCGTCACCGGCACGCGACTCACCGATGTCGATGAGCGGATTCCATCGCAGGTCGAATCGATGGACCTGCAGCACGTCTCCCAGGGCCCTGATGCGGCATTCCGATCCCTGCAGCAGCTCCCTGGAGTGACGCTGTACGACGATCAGGGAACCAGGCTCCAGCCGGAGCTGGAAGTGCGCGGGTTTCAGATCTCGCCGATCGTCGGCACGCCGCAGGGCGTGAGCGTGTTTCTCGATGGCGTGCGCGTCAACGAACCGGATGCGCAGGAGGTCAACTTCGATCTGCTGCCCATGGGCGCCATCGACCACTCGGAGCTCGTGCGCGGATCCCAGGCGCTGTTCGGGCGCAATTCGTTAGGCGGCGCTCTGCTGTTCTTCACCCAGCGCGGCACGCCGACTCCGTCGGCCGGCATTCAGCTCAGCACAGGTTCGTTCGGAGAACGCGTGGGCACGATCACGGCGGGCGGCGTGAGCCACGGGATCGATGCGTTCGCGATGGGATCCGCCTCCGACGAGGATGGCTGGCGCCAGGCGACGCCCGCTCGAACGCGACAGCTCTTCGTGACCATCGGGCGCCGCTCGACCGCCGGCGGAGCGGACACCAGCGACATCGCGCTCAGCGTGCTCTATGCGCACGATCGGGTCAGAGAGGCCGGCTCCCTCCCCGACAGCTGGCTCGCCGTGAATCCACGGCTCAATTACACTCCCGGCGATTTCTTCGATCCGGACCTGATTCACGTCGCCCTCCGCGGATTCCGCGGCGCGTGGGGCGGCACGCTGCGAGGCACCCTGTCCTTTCGCCGCAACGACATCGAGCAATTCAACGTGAACGTACCGCCGCCGAGCACCGATGCGTTCATCGACAACAAGTCCCTCGGCGCAACGGGAGAATGGACGCGTCCATTCCTGCTCGGCGCCTTGCCGACGGCGCTCACCGTCGGCGCCGAGTACGCACGCCAGAACGTGCGATTCCGGTTGACCAATACGGGCGGGGGCGAGCCCGATTCCGTCGCAACACTCGCCGTGG
The DNA here is from genome assembly GCA_027307005.1 of Gemmatimonadota bacterium. Classification (GTDB taxonomy): domain Bacteria; phylum Gemmatimonadota; class Gemmatimonadetes; order Gemmatimonadales; family Gemmatimonadaceae; genus JADGGM01. Next base: position 5,258 of record DAHUXU010000382.1, on the reverse strand, counting down.
TCCACGAGGATGACGCCGCCGCGTACAGCCAGGCGGTCCTCGACATCACGCCGCGGTTGTCGGCAACGGCCGCGCTGCGGCTGGACTATGTGCGCATTCCATTTCGAGACGAGCTCAATGCGGCGAACGATGGCACCAACACGTACGATCGCCTGTCGCCGTTCCTGGGACTCACCTGGAAGGCATCGGACGCGTTGCGCGGGTTCGTGGCCTACAAGAGCGCCTTCCGAGCGCCGGCCCCGCTCGAGTTGGCCTGCGCCAGCCCGGTCGCGCCATGCTCGCTGCCGTCTGCGTTAGGCGCCGACCCGGCGCTCGCGCCGGTGACCACGCACGACTATGAAGCCGGCTTCGACCTGGATTTGCCCAACAATACGTCGTTCGACATCGACGGCTTCTGGACCGTGGTCGACAACGACATCGTGTTCGCGGCGCCGAACCTGACGCAGGTCTATTTCGTGAACATCCCGAAGTCGCGCCGCGCCGGCGTCGAGATCTCGGCGCACACCGCGCTGCCCGCCGGCGGACGCCTGTTCGGGTCATACAGCTACGTCGCATCCACGTATCAGAGCACCGTGCAGATTGCCACCGCGGACACCAATCCCGTCCCCGCCCGCCCGGGCGACCAGATTCCCTCGTCGCCGAGGCATCGCGGTCGAGTGGGCGTCGGCATGACGCGAACGATCGGTCCCCTCGCCTTCGACGCACAGCTCGACCTTCGCGCGTACTCGAGCCAGTTCTTGCGCGGCGACGAGGCCAACCGCCATGCACCGGTGCCCGGCTACGCGGTGTCCGGGTTCAATCTGAACGCGCAATACCAGCGCTACACCATCCAGCTCGAGATCGACAATCTCTTCGATCGCCGATACGAAACGTTCGGCGCCATCGCCGAAAACAGCCTCGGCCCGCCGCCGGGGCAGGCGGCGCCCAACGCCGGCGGCGATGCGGGCGCGCTCGCCAACTTCTTCACGCCGGGACTGCCGCGGCGCATCGTGCTGTCCGTGGGCGCAAAGTTCTGACGCGTCGGGCCCCGGACTCGTCGCCTAACGCAACGTCACGCACGGGCAGCCCGCCGCCCGCGCCAGTACAGCAGCCCGCCGATCAGCACGAACACTCCGGCGCCGCCTAACACCTTGGCCAGGAACAAGACCGCCTGCTCGCCTCCCTCCGGCGGAAGCCCGGCGAGAACCATCGCGAACGCCGTCATGAGCAGTCCACTTACGCCGCACACGAGGGCAACCGGCCGGCCGCCGGGAACGCGGCTGCCCACGCGTTCCCGGCCATCCGCCGTCGGCGCCGTCGCCGGCCGCCCAGCGGCAAACTGCAGCAGGAAGCTCACGAACAAGTACAGGTATGGGATGAAGTACAGAAGAATCTGCGTGTCGAGCAGGATCAGGTAGGCCCGTTCGACCGTCGTACCCTTGCCCAGGAGCGAGATGCCTAACAAAATGCTCGCCAGCACGGCCGGCACCACCATCGCGACGTACGGCGTCCCGTACTTCGGGTGCAGCTTGCCGAAGGCCCGCGGAAAATAGCGGTCGAGCCCGATCACGAACGCCACGCGTGCCGGACCGGCGAGCCAGGCGCCCACGCCGCCAATGTTCCCGATCGTGTAGAGCGCCGCACACAGCACACTGACCCACGCGAGCCCGCTTCCGATGCGCCCAGCGCCGATCGCAATCCCCTGGATGAATCCCGCGGTCAGATTCACCTGATCGCTCGGCACCAGCCACAGCATTGCCGCGGAGCCGAGCACATACGCGGCGGCAATGAGAGGCGCCGATATGAGAACGGCGCGCGGCATCGTGCGCGCCGGATCGTGCACCTCGTCGCCCATGGCCGACGACAGCTCCAACCCCGTGAACGCGAATGCGATCGACGCCCACAAATTCAGCGACGCGAGATTGTCGAGATGCGGCGTCAGCGACGCTCGCGTGATGGGATTCGCCGGCGGACCCGTGATCGCCGCCGTTACGCCGACGATGACGAGGATCGTCGCCGGAATGTACGTGCCGAGCGCACCGAAATTCTGCAGCCATTTGCCGCGGCCGGCGCCGATGACGTTCACGCCGACCGCCACCCACAGCGCGAGCAGCGTCGCCGTCAGGACGTACGCGCGATTGTCCGCCAGTCCGCTCTCACCTTTGCCGACGACCCATGTTGCGATCACCGCCGTCGAGATCAGGAGATTCGGATAGTACAGAACGTTGTTGATCCAGTAGCACCACCCGCAGAGAAAGCCATGGCCTTCGCCTAACGTCTCGCGCGTCCAGGTATAGATGCCGCCTTCGCTCGGGAATCGGGCCGACAGGGCGAGCACCGCCAGTCCCTGCGGAATGAAGAAGAGTAAGGCGGCGAGGATCCACAGCGCGAGCGTCCCCGGTCCGGCCTTCGCCGCAGTGGCGAGCCACCGCAGGCCGATGACGGCCACCATGTTGAACAGCACGACGTCGCGCAGGCCGAGCACGCGCGGCGGCCGCTCGTGCGCCGCCTGGGCCGCGCGAGGCGTCGTCGTCGTCATCGATCGCGCTGCCTAACGATGACCGCGCCCGGCGCCGCGGCGTCTCATGCCTCGCCGCCGGCCAGCCCCGATCCGGCGCCCCGGCTCACGACGCCCGCCGGACTCGCCCCGAGCTCGGCCTCGCCTTCCCACTTGGCCATCACCGCGGACGCGAGACAGTTCCCCACCACGTTGATCGATGTTCGCGCCATGTCCATCAGCGCGTCCACGCCCACGATCACTGCGACACCTTGCAACGGCAATCCGAATTGCGTGAGCGCTCCGGACAGAATCACGAGCCCCGCCCGCGGCACGCCGGCCACGCCTTTGCTCGTCAGCATCAGCGTCAGCATCATGAGCAGTTGGCCGCCCAGCCCCATGTGCACGCCGGCCGCCTGGGCGACGAACACCGACGCCACCGCGAGATACAACGTGCTGCCGTCCAGATTGAACGAGTAGCCCGTCGGCAACACGAAGGCGACGATGCGCCGCGGCACGCCGAACCGTTCCATCTCTTCCATGGCTAACGGAAGTGCGGCCTCCGACGACGCCGTGGAGAACGCGATGAGCCATGGCTCCTTGACTGCCCGGATGAACCGCCTGATGGGCACCCGCGCCAGCGCCGCCACCGGCCACAATACGCCGGCGGCGAACACGATCAGCGCGATGTACAGCGTCCCGACCAGCAGCCCGAGGCCCCGCAGCACGCCTAACCCATTCTTGCCCACCGTGTATGCGATGGCGCCGCCGATGCCGAACGGCGCGAACGCCATCACCAGCCCGGTGAACTTGAACATCACTTCGGACAGGCTCTCGCAGAACGCCAGCATGGTCTGCTTGGGACCCGAACGCACCTTGGTGACGGCCACGCCGAACAACACCGCAAAGAACACGATCTGCAGCACTTCGTTGTTGGCAGCCGACTCGGCGATGCTCTGCGGCACCACGTGCACGAGCACCGTGTCCGCGCTCACGTGCGTGGCCGCGAGCGCCGCGCCCTGCGACGCCGACGCCGCGGCGATCGGCACCCCCTCGCCCGGCCGAATCACGTTCACGCACACGAGGCCGACGACCAGCGCCAGCGTCGTCACGACCTCGAAGTACACGATCGACCGCAGCGCCAATCGGCCAACGCGCTTGAGATCGTCGCCGTGCCCCGCGATGCCGACCACCAGCATGCCGAAGATCAACGGCGCGATGAGCTCCTTGATCATCCGCAGGAAAATCGTCGACAGAATTTGAAGGTGGACCGCGAACCCCGGCGTGAACCAGCCGAGCAGGGTGCCCGCGACCATCGAGAACACGATCCATTGCGTCAGCGAGACGCGGCGCAATCGGCGCCAGATCGTGCCCGGTGCCGTCACGCGCCCGTCATCGTGGACTCGCAGGCCGGCGCCGTCGCCATGCCTAACGATCGGCGGCGCAGCACCGAGTGGCGATACCCATAGAAGAAGTAGAACACGAGGCCGAGGATCAGCCACGCCACGAACCGCGCCCACGTAATGGCCGGCAGCTGGAACATGAGGTACGCGCACGCCACGATCGAGATGAGCGGCGTGACCGGCACCCAGGGAACACGGAACGGCCGCGGTCGATCGGGCTCGATACGCCGCAGCAGAATCACGCCGGCCGACACGAGCACGAACGCGAACAGCGTTCCGATGTTCGTCAGATCGACCACTTCGGAAATGTTCGCGAACGCCGAGAACGTCGCCACGAACACGCCGGTCAGGATCGTGCCGACGTACGGCGTCTTGTATTTCGGATGCACCTTCGCCATGACCGGCGGCAGCAGGCCGTCCCGCGCCATCGAGAAGAAAATGCGCGGCTGGCCGAGTTGGAACACCAACAGCACGCTGCCCATGGCGATCACCGCGCCCAGCGCAATGATGAACCGCGACGCGTTGAGCAATCCTGGCGGTCCGGACGCGTACTGCAGCGCGGTGATCATCGGCTCGGGGGTGCCTAACAGCTTCCAGGGCGCCACGCCCGTCATCACGATCGAGATCGCAATGTAGAGCACCGTACACACGATGAGGCTCATCACGATGCCGAACGGCATGTCCTTGGCCGGATTCTTCGCCTCCTCGGCCGCGGTCGAGACCGCGTCGAACCCGATGTAGCTGAAGAAAATGATCGCCGCCGCCGCGCTGATGCCGGCGACCCCGTTGGGCGCGAAGCCGCCGCTCGCCTTGTCCGTCCAGTTGTGCGGCTTGATCAGGAACAGGCCGACCGCGATGAAGAACAGGATGATGCCGATCTTGAGCAGCACCATCGCGTTGTTCGTGTCGGCCGACTCCTTGATGCCGATCACGAGAATCACCGTGATCACCGCGACGACCGCGACCGCGGGCAAATTGATGATGAACGGCAGCCCGAACAGGTGCGGCGCGTTCGTCCACGCCGAGGCCAGGTCCTGCGTCACCGGGTCGTTAGGCATCGACGACAGCATCCGGAACGCGTCGTGCGCCGTCCGGTAGTCCGTGGCCAGCCACGCCGGCAGATCCAGGCCGAAGTGGTTGATCAGCTCGCGAAAATATCCCGCCCACCCGATCGCGACGCCGATGTTGCCGACGGCGTACTCGATGATGAGGTCCCAGCCGATGATCCAGGCGACGAACTCGCCGAGCGTAGCGTAGCCGTAGGTGTAGGCCGAGCCGGCGATCGGCACCGTCGACGCGAACTCGGAGTAGCAGAGCCCCGCCAGCGCCGACGCGATGCCGGCGAGCACCATCGACAGGACGATGGCCGGGCCGGCGTA
>DAHUXU010000372.1 GCA_027307005.1 Gemmatimonadota bacterium | reverse complement strand
CTGGGGAGGAACATCGGAAGACGTGGCAGCCGGGCTCCGCGACCGCACGTTCGGCATGGCCGACGAAACCGGCCGCGGCATGAACGACGCCTTTGCGTTAGGCATGGAGCACGGCTGGGGCATGGGCGAAGCGCTCGGACGTGCGCTGGCCGGCGAGCCGGCCCTTGCCCACCCCGAGCTGTCCCTGCTGCTCGGCGCGCACAGTCTGAGCGTGCCGCTCACGGTGCACGCCGCCATCGGCGCGGAAATCATCCATCAGCATCCGGCCGCCAGCGGCGCCGCCATCGGCGACACCAGCCACCGCGACTTTCGGCGGTTGGCAGCTTCCGTGTCGGAACTCCACGACGGCGGAGTCGTGCTCAACATCGGCAGCGCCGTCGTGATGCCCGAGGTGTTCCTTAAGGCGCTCACCATTGCACGCAATCTCGATCGTGGCCGCCCAACGAACTTCACCACCTGCGATCTCGACATGGCGCGCCATTATCGGCCGCGCGTGAACGTTGTTCAGCGCCCCACGCTCGAGGGTGGGCAGGGCTTCGAAATCACTGGGCACCACGAGCTCATGGTGCCGATGTTGGTGTGGGGCGTCGTCGAGGGATTGGAGCGCCGCGAGACAGTCTGACGGTGCACGGCCGGCGCAACGCGCAAGCGCGCCGGGCCGGCCTGAAGACTAACGCGGATCAGCCGTTGAACTTTTCGCGCAGCCGGCGCGCCGTTTCCGGACTGACGATGCGCACGACCAGATAAATCAGCGCGCCGACGATCGCGATCTTGAGCGCCAGAATCAACAGCCAGAACACGATCGCAACCAGGCCGCCAAAAAAGCCGAAGACAAACTTGAGCGCGATCAGCCCGAGAATCGCCAATGCGCCTACGGAAAAGATGGTTCGCAGCATGATCGGAATCTCCACGAGTTCGACCGATGGCTCGGTCTCTGCGCACATTACGACCCGCGCCACACCGGGGTTTCAAGGTTCGGCGTTCTCTACTCGAACAACATGACGTATCCAACTGAAGGCCACCCCGCCCTGCTGCGGGGGGGCGACGTAATCATCATCGGCGGCGGCCTGGTTGGCCTCGCCACGGGCGCCGCACTCGCGGCCCGTGGCGCCGACGTTTCCATCGTCGCCGATCACAACGCCGGCGAAGCGTCGCGCGCCGCCGCCGGCATGCTGGCACCGAGCGTCGAGCGCGCCGAAGGTCCCGCGCACGCATTCGCGCTCGCCGCGCGCGATCTGTATCCGAGTTACATCGAAGCGCTGGCTGAAGTTACAGGCACCATCGTTTCGCTGAACCGCGAAGGCATCCTCGAGCTGATGTTCGACGAACAACAAGCTCACGGCAAGCGGAGCACCCTCGCGTCGCTGGGCGGACAGTGGCTGACGCCCGAGGAACTGCACGCGCTCGAACCCGCAATCGGCACTGCCGTTGGCGCCGTCCTGCATCCGGGCGACGGCGCCGTGGACAATGTCGCGCTCCTGCGCGTTCTCCGCGAGATGGTAGAAGCCACCTCGAGCGTCACGATCATCCACGATCGCGTCACCTCGATCGACCTCGAGAACGAGCGACCGTGGGTCGAGCTCGCCTCCGGCAGAACAATGATTGCATCCAAGCTGGTGCTCGCGGCCGGCGCGTGGTCACCGGGGGTAGACGGTCTCCCGCGAAGCATTCCCATCGAGCCGGTCCGCGGCCAGATGATGTCGTTGGGCGCAACTCCCGTTCGCCACGTGACGTACGCTGGCGATGGCTACGTGGTACCGAGGTCGAGCTCGCTGACCGTGGTTGGATCGACCATGGAGCACGTGGGCTTTTCGACCGGGACGACGCCGGAAGGAATGCGCACGCTCGCCGAGGTGGCGAAGCGGGTGTCGCCGACCTTGGGCGACGCGCGACCGCTCGAGCGATGGAGCGGGCTCCGTCCAGTAACCCCCGACTTGCTCCCGATCCTGGGTCGCGATCCGGACTATCCGACGCTCCTCTACGCCTGCGGCCACTCCCGGAACGGAATTCTCCTTGGACCGCTGACTGGAGAGTGCGTCGCGGCGCTCGCGTCTGGCGAGACGCCGAGTTTGGACCTGAGTCCGTTTTCGGTCGAGCGGTTCGAGGGATCCAGAGTAACCATCAAATAATCAGTTTGATAGTGGCTCCACTTCCACGGACCTGCCCAAACGGGTAGGTTTGCCGAGCCACCGATCGTCGTATCTGACGTGCCGAATGCGGCTTGCGCGGCGGCCGGCGCAGACAGAACTGCATACCAAATCGAATGACGGATACGCTGTACCAGATCATGGGGCGCCATTCCGCTGCCCCCCTCCCGGACCGCAAGCCACCCTGGCTCAAGGTGCGCGCTCCGGGCGGGGAGAACTACCAGCGCCTGGGCGCGCTCATGCGCGAGCTTGGCCTGCATACCGTCTGCGAGGAAGCGCACTGCCCGAACGTCGGCGAATGCTGGGAGCACGGCACGGCCACGTTCATGATTCTCGGCGACGTCTGCACGCGAAATTGTGCGTACTGCGCGGTGTCGCATGGACGTCCGCCCGTGTACGACATCGAGGAACCGTCGCGCGTGGCGGCTGCCGTCGAGCAAATGCGTTTGCGACACGTCGTGATCACGTCGGTCGATCGCGACGACCTGCCGGACTTCGGCGCCGCCATCTTCGCCGAAACCATCCGTCAGATCAAACAGCGCTTGCCCGACTGCTCGGTCGAGGTGCTGGTGCCTGATTTTCAAGGCGATGAAGACGCGATTCGAACCGTTCTCGACGCAGAGCCGGACATCTACAATCACAACACGGAAACGGTGCCGCGGCTGTACAAGCGGTGTCGCCCCGGCGGCCGCTACGAACGGGTGCTGCGCATTTTCCGGTTCGTGAAAACGATTGCTCCGCACATTCCGACCAAGACCGGCATCATCCTCGGCATGGGGGAGACGATTCCGGAGGTCGAGCACACCATGCGCGAGCTGCGGACCGTCGACGTCGACATTCTCACCCTCGGCCAGTACCTGCGTCCATCGGCCCAACACATTCCGCTCGACCGCTACTACACGCCCGAGGAGTTTCGGGCGCTGCGCGAGACGGGGCTCGCGATGGGCTATCGCCACGTCGAGTCCGGTCCGTTAGTCCGGTCGAGTTATCACGCGTGGGAGCAGGTCCAGAGTCTCACGGCGTGAGCGCGTTCCAGCCGCGCCACCGCGCGGATCAGCCACACCGTTTCCCGTTCTTCGCCGCCGCCTCGAATGCCCAAGAAGAAGTCTGACTCGTCCGTCACCATCGCCGCTCCGCCGGAGCCCGGATCCGCGCGCCTAACGGAACAGTCGGCTGCGCCCAGCCGCACAGCCCTGCTCCGAGAGATGCTGCTCATCCGCCGGTTCGAGGAGCGGTGCGCCGAAGCCTACGCACTCGGCAAGATCGGTGGATTCTGCCACCTCTACATCGGCCAGGAAGCCGTGGGCGTCGGCGCCATCTCGGCGCTGCGCGACGACGATTACGTGATCGCGAGCTATCGCGACCACGGCCAGGCGCTGGCCCGCGGTGTACCGCCGCGCGCGATCATGGCCGAGCTCTTCGGCCGCTCGGACGGATGCTCCAAAGGCAAGGGCGGCTCGATGCACGTGTTCGACCGCAACGTCAATTTCCTGGGCGGCCACGGCATCGTGGGCGGACACATTCCGCTCGCCACCGGCGTCGGGTTCGCGATCAAGTATCGCGGCGGCGATCAGGTGTGCCTGTGCTTTTTCGGTGAGGCGGCGGTCAACGGCGGCGCGTTCCACGAAGCGCTCAACATGGCGGCGTTGTGGAAGCTTCCGGTGATTTACCTCATCGAGAACAATCGCTACGGCATGGGCACTGCGCTCGAGCGGGCGTCGGCCATCAACGACATCGCCGAGCGCGCGTGTTCATACGACATGCCCAACGAAGTCGTGGACGGCCAGGAAGTGTTCGCCGTCCGTGAGGCCGTGATGCGCGCCGCCCAACGGGCGCGCAACGACCACACGCCCACGCTCATCGAAGTGCGCACGTATCGCTTCATGGGTCACTCGATGTCCGATGCCGTGAGCGGCACCTACCGCACGAAAGAAGAACTGGAAGAGCACATGAAGCGTGACCCGATCACCCTGCTGCGCGGCGAGATGGAACGCCACGGCGAGTGGTCCGACCAGGACATGTCCGCGCTGGACGAGGAGATCAAAGGCATCGTCGAAGACGCGTGGAATTACGCCGACGCGAGCCCCGAGCCGGCGCTCGAGTCGCTCACGGAAGATGTGTACGTCAATAGTGAGTTGTAGACGATGCCCGTGATCACGTATCGGGACGCGCTCAACCAGGCGCTCCGCGAAGAGATGCAGCGCGACGACCGCGTCTTCATCATGGGTGAAGAGGTGGGCGTGTACCAGGGCGCGTACAAGGTGTCCAAGGGCATGCTGCAGGAATTCGGTGAAATGCGCGTGGTGGATACGCCGATCACCGAGCTGGGATTCGCCGGCGTCGGGGTCGGCGCCGCCATGGTCGGTCTGCGGCCGATCATCGAGTTCATGACCTGGAACTTCGCGCTGCTGGCGCTGGACCAGGTGGTGAACTCCGCCGCCAAGATGCTGTACATGTCGGGCGGGCAGTTCAGCATCCCGATCGTGTTCCGCGGGCCTAACGGAGCGGCGCTGCAATTGTCGGCGCAGCATTCGCAGGCGTGGGAATCGTGGCTCGCGCACATCCCGGGTCTCAAAGTCGTCGCGCCGGGCACGCCCTACGACGCAAAGGGTCTGCTCAAGAGCGCCGTGCGCGACGAGAATCCCGTGATCGTGCTCGAGGGCGAGATGCTCTACAACACCAAGGGCGATGTGCCGGCCGAGGAATACCTCATTCCGATCGGGAAGGCCGCGCTCAAGCGCGAGGGCGATCACTGCTCGATCATCACGCACGGAAAGATGATTCTCGTCGCGCTGCAGGCCGCCGACCAACTGGCCAAGGAAGGCATTCGCGTCGAGGTGCTCGATCTGCTGAGTCTCCGCCCGATGGATGTCGAAGCGATTGTGGCGACGGTCAGGAAAACCAATCGCGCCGTGGTGCTCGAGGAAGGTTGGGAGGTCGCCGGAATCGGCGCGCAGGTCGTCGATTACATTCAGCGCGAATGCTTCGACGATCTGGATGCGCCGGTGGTTCGCGTGCACCAGACGGATGTGCCGATGCCGTATGCGAAGAACCTGGAGCGCGCGGCCAAGCCCGACGTGCCCAAGACGATCGCGGCCGTGAAACGGGTGATGTACCTCGAGCAGTAGCCGGGTGGCGACTCAAGCGCAGGTGTGACATGGCAACGAAGGTGGTGATGGAAGCGCTCTCGCCCACGATGGAAGAAGGGCGCTTGGTGAAATGGGTGAAGAACGAGGGCGACACCGTCGCCAAGGGCGAGGTGTTGGCCGAAATCGAGACCGACAAAGCGGTGATGGAGCTGGTCGCGCGCGGCGAGGGCGTGCTGCGCAAGCGCCTGCTCGCCGAGGGTGAGACT
>DAHUXU010000361.1 GCA_027307005.1 Gemmatimonadota bacterium | reverse complement strand
ACAGAATCTCGACCGCGCCCGTGGGGCCCATGACGGCGATTTCGGCCGTCGGCCAGGCGACGTTGTAGTCGCCGCGGATGTGCTTGGAGCTCATGACGTCGTAGGCGCCGCCGTATGCCTTACGCGTGATGACGGTGAGCTTGGGCACGGTCGCTTCGCAATAGGCGAACAACAATTTGGCGCCGTGCTTGAGGATGCCGCCGTGCTCCTGCGTGGTGCCCGGTAGAAATCCCGGCACATCCTCGAAGGTCACGAGCGGGATGTTGAACGCGTCGCAAAAGCGAATGAAGCGCGCGGCCTTGAGCGACGCGGCGATGTCGAGCACGCCGGCGAGGACCGCCGGCTGGTTGGCCACCACGCCGACGCTGAAGCCGCCCAGGTGCGCGAAGCCGCAGATGATGTTCTGTGCGTAGTCGCGCTGCACTTCGTAGAACTCGCCGTCGTCGACCACGCGCTTCACGACCTCGTGCATGTCGTACGGCTTGTTCGGATTTCCCGGGACGATGCCCAACAATGCATCATCGCGGCGGTCGCGGGGGTCGGTGCCGGCGCCGCGCGGCGGGTCATCGAGATTGTTGGACGGCACGAAGCGGAACAGATCGCGGATCGCACCCAGGCACGCGAGCTCGGAGTCGAACGTGAAGTGCGACACGCCCGACGCGGCGGCGTGCGTGTCCGCGCCGCCTAACTGTTCCATGGTGACGTCTTCGTGCGTCACCGTCTTCACCACGTTGGGCCCGGTGACGAACATGTACGACGTCCCGCGCACCATGTAGATGAAGTCGGTGATGGCGGGCGAATACACGGCGCCGCCGGCGCACGGCCCGAGGATCGCGGAAATCTGGGGCACCACACCCGACGCCAGCGTGTTCCGCAGAAAGATGTCGGCGTAACCGCCTAACGAAACGACGCCTTCCTGGATGCGCGCGCCGCCCGAGTCGTTGAGCCCGACCACCGGTGCGCCGTTCCGCACCGCCAGATCCATGATCTTGCAGATCTTCTCCGCGTGCGCCTCGGACAACGAGCCGCCGAACACGGTGAAGTCCTGCGAGAAGACGTACACGAGCCGCCCCGCGATGCGTCCGTAGCCCGTCACCACTCCGTCACCGTACACGCGCTGGCCGTCCAACCCGAAATCGGTCGAGCGGTGGGTGACGAAGCGGTCGAGCTCGACGAACGTGCCCTCGTCGAGCAGCACGTCGAGACGCTCGCGCGCCGAGAGCTTGCCCTTCTTGTGCTGCGCAGCCAGACGGTCGGCGCCGCCGCCCTGCTCCGCTTCGGCGCTCCGCCGCTCGAGCAGCTCCAGCTTCTCTTTCATGCTCATAGGAGCCGCAAGTTAGTGCCCGCACGAACGCGCATCCAGTCGAAGCACAGAACCGCGGCGGTCAGGCGCACGAGTGACGGGCGCCTTGTGCTGGGTGCCTCCGTCGCATGGTGGGCTCCTCTGTCGAAGTCGCAAGGGATAACGAAAAGGATGCGAGAGATGAGGGGATCGTCGCGCGGCGAGGGCGAGCACATCTCGAATGATCGGCGACGATTCTCCGTCGGGAATGGCTCTGACGCACTCCGTCATTGGCGCATTCTTCGAAGTCTACAACACCCTGGGCTACGGGTTTCTCGAGCACGTCGACGCATCTGCTCTGGAGCAAGAACTTGCTGAGCGCGGGCATCGCGTTGGGCGCGAAGTGTCAGTCACGATTTCTTATAAGGGTCGTGAGATCGCACGACAACGACTCGACATGATCGTCGACGACATCCTCGCCGTGGAGCTCAAGGCCGGCGATGCACTCCCTCCTGCTTCGCTTCGCCAGCTCTTCAACTACTTGCGAGCAACACGGCTGCAAGTCGGGCTGCTCTTTCATTTCGGGCCAAAGCCGACCGTCAAGCGTGCCGAGCGGCGGGGCGTCACGTTGCGCAACGTCTGTTTTCTGAGTGCCTCTAACTGAGTTTCTTGTCAATTGGCGCTCATCGCGGGAGCACTAGGTCTCCTCGACGAAGGGTCCAAAGGACAACAAAAACGATGCACGTGATGGGGAAGATCGCTGCCACGCGATACAAGGTGCGTTGTTCGCGCGCGTGGCCTACACCAGGTACGTGAACGATGATGTTTAGACGTGCACGGATGCGATCTTCCCCATTCCTTGCATCCTTTTCGTGATCCTTTGAACCCTTCGTCGTGGGGACTCGGCTACGCGCTCACTTTTGAGCGGTCGACAAAGCACAACGCCCCTCCGGGCAGATACTCCGGAGGGGCGTTGCGACAACTGACACAGCCAGGACGGTCTAGACTACTGGATCGGCTGGGACTGAGCCGTGAGACGTCGGTTCCTCGCTCTCCATTGGGATCACCTTGGACGGCGTCTCGGGACGAGGCGGCTGCTCCTCCGGCACGTTCGTCACCGCGAGCACGATGCGCCGGTGAATCGGGTCGACCTCGAGGATGCGCAGGTCGAGATTCATGCCCTCGTACACGACGTCGGCCGGACTGACCACGGTCTTGCCCATGTTCAGTTGGCTGATCGGCACGAAGCCCTCGATGTCGTTGCCGATGTCGACGACGACGCCCTTGTCCATGAGCCGCGCAACCTTGCCGCGCATCTCCATGCCCACGGGATACGTCTCGCCGATGCGCAGCCACGGATCTTCGGTGGCCTGCTTGAGACCAAGCGAAATCCGCTTGTTCTCGGCGTCGATGTTCAAGATCACGACGTCCACCGTGTCGCCCTTCTTCACGACTTCCGACGGATGCTGGACGCGCTTGGTCCAGGACATGTCGGAGATGTGAATGAGGCCGTCGATGCCCGGCTCGATCTCGACGAATGCGCCGAACGAGGTGAGGTTGCGCACCTTGCCCGAGATCCGCGTGCCCACCGGATACTTGTACGGCAGCACGACCCACGGATCCTGCTCCGTCTGCTTCATGCCTAACGAGATCTTCTCTTCGTTCGGATCGACCTTGAGCACCACGGCTTCGATCACTTCGCCGATCGACACGAGCTTGGACGGGTGACGCACGTTGCGCGTCCAGCACATCTCGCTGATGTGCACCAGCCCTTCGATGCCCGGCTCGAGCTCGATGAAGGCGCCGTAGTTGGTGATCGACACCACCTTGCCGTGGACGCGCGTGCCGACCGGATACTTCTCGGCGACGTCCTTCCACGGATAGCTCTGGAGCTGCTTGAGGCCGAGCGAGATGCGCTCGCGCTCCCAGTCGATGTCGAGGATTTTGACCTCGAGCTCCTGGCCGATGTGCACCAGCTCCGACGGGTGCGAGATGCGGCCCCACGACATGTCGGTGATGTGGAGGAGACCGTCCACGCCGCCCAGGTCGATGAACGCCCCGAAGTCGGTGATGTTCTTGACGACGCCTTTGCGGATCTGGTCCTTCTGGAGCTCTTTCATCAGCTTCTCGCGCTTGCCGGCGCGCTCGACCTCGAGGATCACTCGGCGCGAGACGACGATGTTGCGGCGGCGCTTGTTGAGCTTGATGATCTTGAACTCGAACTTCTGGCCGAGCAGCTCGTCGATGTTCGGCACGCGGCGAAGCGCGATCTGCGACCCGGGGAGGAACGCGTCCACGCCCATGAGGTCGACCACGACGCCGCCCTTGATCTTCTT
>DAHUXU010000356.1 GCA_027307005.1 Gemmatimonadota bacterium | reverse complement strand
TCCTGCACCTGCGCGCCGACAAGAACCCGGAAGATTGCGACCGTCAGGGCTGGAACGCGGCGCCGCGCGTTGCGGCGACGCGCGATACGCCGACGCGCGATACGCCGGCGCGCGATGCGGCCGGCGGCGCTGATGCGCCGCCGCCGGTCGCGCCGCAGCCGGAGGAGAAAACGGTCGCGTTCTCGAATCTGAAGAAGGTGTACTGGCCGGCCGAGCGGTACACCAAGGGCGATCTCATCGAATACTATCGGGCGGTGTCGTCCTGGCTGCTGCCGTACCTGCGCAACCGGCCGGTGGTATTGACGCGCTATCCGGACGGGATCGACGGCAAAATGTTCTACCAGAAAGACGCGCCCGAGTTCGCACCGCGCTGGATTCGGACGATTCCCATCTGGAGCGAGGACACACAGCGCGAGATTCGCTACTTCGTGTGCGACGACGAAGAGACGCTGCTCTACATCGCGAACATGGGATCGATCCCGCTGCACATCTGGGCGAGCCGGGTGAGCTCGCTGGAGCAGCCCGACTGGTGTGTGATCGACCTCGACCCGAAAGAAGCGCCGTTCTCGGACGTCGTGCGCACGGCGATTGTGCTCCGCCGCCTCTGCGAGTCGATCGAGCTGCCGAGCTACGTCAAGACGACGGGAAAGACCGGCTTGCACATCCTGGTGCCGTTGGGCCGGCAGATGACGTACGCGCAGTCGCGCACGTTAGGCGAGCTGCTCGCGCGCGTGGTGCTCCGCGAGAGCCACGGCTACGCGACCATCATCCGCCACGTGACCAGGCGCGGCGACAAGGTCTATCTCGACTATCTGCAGAACCGTCACGGACAGACCATCGTGGCGCCGTTCAGCGTGCGGCCGCTCCCCGGCGCGACCGTGTCGATGCCGCTCGTCTGGGACGAGGTGAACGACGCGCTCGACCCCAAGGCGTTCACGATCCGGAACGCGCTCGAGCGGATGGAGCGGTTAGGCGGCGACCCGTGCGCGGCGGTCCTGGAGCAGAAGCCGGATCTGGGCGCGGCGCTCCAGCGGCTGTCGGCGGTGCTCGCGCAGGGCCAGGATCCGGCCGACGAGCCGTGAGCCGCGGCGAAGGACGCGCCGTCGTGCGCGGACTGCAGCCGCCCGCGCGCCTAACGCAGTCGGGCCGCCGCGCCGCTCACGCCCCCGACGCGACCGTTTCGCCGCGCTTCGGCAGCACCCAGCCGGGCCGGACGAAGTGACAGGTGTAGCCGTTGGGGATCCGCTCGAGATAGTCCTGATGCTCGGGTTCCGCTTCCCAGAACGGGCGGGCCGGCACGACGTCCGTCACCACCTTGCCCGGCCACAAGCCGGACGCGTCGACATCGGCGATGGTGTCGCGGGCGACGCGCTGCTGCTCCGGCGTGGTGTAGAAGATCGCCGAGCGATAGCTCATCCCGATGTCGTTGCCCTGACGGTTGCGCGTGGTCGGGTCGTGAATCTGGAAGAAGAATTCGAGCAGCTTCCGGAAGCTGGTCGTTGCCGGATCGAAGATGATCTCGATCGCTTCGGCGTGGGTGCCGTGGTTGCGGTAGGTTGCGTTAGGCACGTCGCCGCCCGTGTAGCCGACGCGAGTCGAGATGACGCCGGGCTGGCGCCGGACGAGTTGTTGGACACCCCAGAAGCAGCCGCCGGCGAGGACCGCGCGTTCGGTCTGTGCTCTGTCGATCGAGTTCGGCATGGTTGTTCCCTCCTCTGCTCACCGTAACCCGGATGGGCGGACTGTTCAAGCGTCAGTCGGCGCGGAGCGCGATGTTGGGATCGACGCGCGCCGCGCGGGCGGCCGGCATGGCGCAGGCGAGGCAGGTCACGCCCGCCAGCACGCCGACGACGGCGGCAATGACGACCGGGTCGTGCGCGGACTCGTCGAAGAGCAGCGGCGCGAGCCAGCGGCCGGCGACGAGCGCGATGGCGATGCCGATGGCCAGCCCCACGCCGCCCAGGCGCAGGCCGTCGCGCAGCACCAGGCGCGCGACGTTGGCGAGGCGCGCGCCCAGCGCGATGCGAATGCCGATCTCGTGCGTGCGCTGCGCGACGTTGTACGCAATGACGCTGTAGATGCCGATCGCCGCGAGCACCAGCGCCAGCAAGCCTAACGCGGAGAACATCGTCGCTCCGATCTGCCACGACTGCTCGGCGGCGCCGACGATGCGGCCGAACGGCATCACCACGACGTACGAGACGCCCGGCATCACCGCCTGCAGATGCCGGCGCACCAGCTCCAGCTCGTCCGCGCTGCGGCCCCGCACGCGCACATACAGCCCGTACGCGGCGCGATTGGCCTGTGCCGCGGCAATGTAGTAGCTCGCGTCCGCCTGGTGCGAGATCTGCCGCAGCACGACGTCCTCCGAGACGCCGACGACCGTCGAACACGTCGGACCATCGACCTTCACGCATTTACCTAACGGATTTTGCCCCGGCCACAGGCGCCGCGCCATCTCGGCGCTGACGACGATCGCGAGGGGCGCGCCCGGGCGGTCCGTCGAATCGATCTCCCGGCCGGCCAGGATCCGCGTGCCCACGGTGCGAAAATAGCCCGGCGAGACGAGCTGCAGGTTGAACGGGCCCAGATGCTCGGCCGAGTCGATGCCCGGCACGCTGATGCCCGTCCCCTCGAAG
>DAHUXU010000311.1 GCA_027307005.1 Gemmatimonadota bacterium | reverse complement strand
GAACGTGTTCGATGCGGCCGCCTGGAATGATGCCACCGACAAGCTGCGCACGGCGTACGCGAACGACGGCTACATCTACGTGCAGATCCGCCCGGTGATCGAGCGGGAGATCAGCAAAGATTCGGTGCCGACGGTGAATCTCCGCTGGGAAATCGCGGAGGGCTCGCCGGCGACCATCAACCGGATCGACATCGCGGGCAACGACTACACGTCGGATCAGTGCATCCGGAACGCGTTAGTCATCTTGCCGGGCGACGTGTTCAGCCAGGACCGCCTGATCCGCAGTTATCAGAACATCCAGAATCTGGGCTTCTTCGAGTCGCCGCTGCCGCCGCCCGAGACGCCGCGTGTGAACGACAAAGGCGACGTAGACGTGGTCTTCCACGTGAAGGAGAAGCACACCGGCAGCGTGAACTTCGGCGCGTCCGTTGGCGAGGGCACGGGGCTGGGCGGATTCATCGGACTCGATCAGCCTAACTTGTTCGGTTTGTGCAAGAAGGCGTCGGTGCAGTGGCAGTACGGCAAGTACGTGAACGACTTCCAGCTGAGCTACACCGACCCGTCGATTCGTGAGACGCGTATTTCGGGGACGGCGACGGCGTACAGCACGTACTCGCGCTACCTGATTGCCAACCTCGGACAGAGCCAGGCATCGGGTGGATCGCTGCAGTTGGGCTTCCCGGTGCACGGCTCCCCGTTCACGATGCTCTTCGTGTCGTACGGTGGCGAGGCGGTGCGGTTCACCGGCGGCCTCGCGTCTCGCGACACCTCCATCAATACGCAGCAACACTTCCGGTCGACCGTTGGTTTTCAGTTGACGCACGACAACCGCATCGACCTGCCGTTCCCGTCAGGCGGATCGCTGCGGACGATCGACGCGCAGTTCAACGGCGGGCCGCTAGGTGGCACGTCGAGCTTCCAGCGCTACACCACCGAATTGCGTAACTATTCCACCCTGGCGGAGTGGGGCGGCAGTGCGCTCGGCTCGCAGTAGATGAAGCTCGTGTTCGGGCTTACGGCTCGGGCCGGCATGTTGTTTGGCGACGCGGGGCCTTTCTTCTATTCTCAGAAGTTCGCCATGGGCGGCACGCAATACGGCGAGCAACTGCGCGGTTACGAGGAATTTTCGATCACGCCGGCGGGATTCGTACCCGGAACGAACAGCAACGCCACCGTCCAATCCTTCGGAAACGCATTTTTCAGCACGACGGCCGAGCTCGGCGTTCGCTTCAATTCCATGTTGTACTCGGACCTCTTTTACGACGCGGGCAACGTGTACGATTCGCCGCGCGATTTCGATCCGACGCGGTTATTCCGGGGCGCCGGCATCGGTGTCGCGATCGTGACGCCGCTCGGGCCGCTTGGCCTCGATTGGGAGTATGGGTTCGACCGCGTCGACGTGAACGGGCGCCCGGATCCGAAGTGGATGCTGCACTTCAAGCTCGGACAAATTTTCTAACCGGAGTCACAATGCGTTCGTTTGTTCATGCCGCGCTCTCGGCGCTGGCAATCTCCACCCTCGTGGCTGGAACAGCGTTGGCGCAGGGAGGCACCGTGTCGCCGCCGGCGAGCTCGTCGAGCGGCACGATCAAGATCGCCTACGTCAACTCGCAAAAGATTCTGGCCGAGGTGCCCGGCCGCACCGATGCCGAAGCGCAGATGCAGAAGGAGATGGAGGGCTATCGCGCCGAAGTGCAGAAGATGAGCGATTCGCTCAACGCCATCGTGTCGGCGTACAACAAAGCTGAGCCGACGCTGAGTGCCACGGCGAAGGCGACGCGGCAGAAGGACATTCAGACGAAGGAGAGTGCGTACCAGCAGCGCGTGCAGCAACTCGAGCAGCAGGCGCAGCAGCGGCAGGCCGAGCTCATGCGTCCGATCATGCAACAGATCAACAGGGTGATCGAGCAGATTCGGAGCGAGAACGGCTACGCGATGGTGTTCGACGCCGGGAATCAGTCGGGCGTGGTGGTCGCGGCCGACTCGGCGCTCGACATCACGGACAAGGTGATCCAGCGACTCAAGGCAGCCGGTCCGGTGTCGACGACGCCGCAGAAGCCGCCCGCCGGACCCACGGACAAGCCGCTCGGCGCATCGCGATCGCCGGATCCCCGCAAGCCGTAATGCCCAACGACGTGACGCACATGCGCCTCGGCGATGAGAGAGAAGATGGTCCTTCACTCACCGCCGAGGCGATTGCGCGTTTGGTAGGCGGCACGATACGGGGGGACGGCGGGGCGCGCGTGCGCGGTGTGGCGCCGTTGGACCGGGCGACGACCGACGATCTGAGCTTCCTCGCGCAGCCGCGGTACGCGGCGATGTTCGAGCGGTCGCAGGCCGGCGTCGTGCTGGTGGCGCCGGAGCTCGCCGATGCGCCGGGTGCCGCGGCGTGCCGGATCGTGGTGCGGCAGCCGCACGAGGCGATGCTGCGTGTGTTGCCGGAGCTCTATCCGCCGCCGCCGCGCGAGTCCGGCGTGCACGGCACGGCGGTCATCGGCCGCGGCGCTCGGTTAGGCGACGGCGTGGCGATCGGCCCGTACGCGGTGATCGGCGACGGCGTGCAGGTGGGCGACGCCGCGGTAATCGGCGCCCACGCGACGATCGGAGCCGGCGTGACGGTGGGCGCGCGCACCTGGCTGGCCGACGGCGTGACGCTGTACGCGGGCACGGTGTTAGGCGAACGCGTGCGGGTGCACGCGGGCGCGCGCATCGGGTGCGACGGGTTCGGCTACGTGCCGGGCGAGGATGGCCATCGCAAGATTCCGCACGTCGGCCGGTGCATCATCGGCGACGATGTGGAGATCGGCGCCAACTCGACCATCGACCGCGGGAGCGTCGA
>DAHUXU010000297.1 GCA_027307005.1 Gemmatimonadota bacterium | reverse complement strand
GATACCATCCACGGTATATCCTGCCGTCGCGACGACGCGTTTTTCAGAGGGGAAGTGGCTTGCCGCGATGAACCATCCGATCGCTCGCGACACCCTTGTGCTCGGCCGGCTGCTGGAGCGCAATGCACGATACCGTCCAGGGTATTCCGCCGTCGTCGCGCCGGCGGGCACGGGGGAGGCGCGCCTCACCTGGCGCGAATTCGACACGCACGTCAATCGCCTGGCCAACGTGCTTGCCGGCCGCGGCGTCGCGCGAGGCGCCCGCGTGGCGACGCTCCTCGGCAATTCGCTCGAGCTGCTGGCCGCGTACTGGGCGTGCGCGAAGCTCGGCGCCGCGGCGGTCCCGTTGTCGCCGCTCCTGAACGCGCCCGGCATCGCCTCGCTGCTGCGCGACGCGGCGCCGGCAATCCTCATCGCCTCGGCGGAACGCAGTCGGACGATCGACGACGCGCTCGCCGATCTGGGTCCTGGCGCGCCGACGCTGCTGATCGCCGACGCGGCGCCCGAGGATGACCCCGAGCGCCGGCGGGACCTTCGTGCGCTCCTCGCCGCCGCATCGGGCGAGTTCGCCGCGGCCGAGGTCGGCGGCGACGACGTGATGACCGTCATGTACACGAGCGGCACGACCGGGGTCCCGAAGGGCATCGTGCATACGCATTTCGTCCGGGCGATGTACGCGACGCTGATGGCGAACGCATGGCGCATGAAGCCCGAGTCGGTCGTCCTGCACACCGGATCGCTCGTCTTCAACGGCGCGATGGTGACGATGCTGCCCGCGTTCATGCTGGGCGCAAGGTTCATCGCGCACCGCGCGTTCGATCCGGCCGCGTTCGTCGAGACGGTCGCGCGCGAGCGCGTCACGCACACGATGCTCGTGCCCTCGCAGATCATCGCGATCCTTGAGGCGCCGCGGTTCGACCCGGGAGCGCTCGCGTCGCTCGAGATGATCCTGTCGCTCGGCGCGCCGCTGCATCGCGAGCACAAGGAGCGGCTCGAGCGCGCGCTGCCGCGCCGCTTCCACGAGTTGTACGGATTGACGGAGGGCTTCGTCACGATCCTCGACCGCGACGACGCGTTGCGCAAGCCCGGCAGCGTCGGCGTTCCGCCGCCCTTCTTCGACATGCGCATCGTCGATGCGGACGGCCGCGACGTGCCGCCCGGCGCGGTGGGCGAGATCGTCGGCCGCGGGCCGATCACGATGCCGGGCTATCTCGGGCGCGAGCGCGAGACGGAGGCGGCGCTGCGCGGCGGCTGGCTGCACAGCGGAGACCTGGGCTACGTCGACGACGACGGCTTCCTCTACCTCGTCGATCGCAAGAAGGACATGATCGATTCGGGCGGCGTCAAGGTCTATCCGCGCGACATCGAGGAGATCGCCGCGCGGCATCCCGCCGTGCGCGACGTCGCGGTGTTCGGCATCCCGCACGCGAAATGGGGCGAAACGCCGCTCGCGGCGATCGTGTTGCGCGCGGGCGCGACCTGCTCCGCCGAGGAGTTGCGCGACTGGATCAACCGCCGCGTCGCCGCGCAGTACCAGCGCGTCGACCGCGTCGTGCTCCACGACGAATTCCCGCGCAACGCCGCGGGCAAGACCCTCAA